>DASVOW010000854.1:0-8154 GCA_036383155.1 Ktedonobacterales bacterium | reverse complement strand
CAGACATATGTCTGAGCCGGATCAACATTTCACTAGGATCGTCGTGCCGCGACGACAATGGCTGGCTTAGCTCACGTTCACGTCGTCGTAGAGCGTGTAGGTGGCATCGCCGGCGTAGTTGTCGTCGTGGCTGGTCAAGGTCAACGTGTAGGAGTGGCCCGCCGTGACCGAGGTGGTGACCTGCGACCAGGCGCCGGTGTTGGTGCAGGTCTTGGCCAGGACGGTGGTGGTGGTGCCGGTGGTGTTGTCCTTGAGCGTGGCGGTGGCCCAGTCGTAGGTGACGGTGTCGGGGCAGACCACCCGGTACCAGAAGGAGAGGGTGGTCGCTCCGCTGGGCATGGTCACCGTCTGGCTGATCGAGCTGTCGCCGTTGGTGGCGGCGCTGCTGCCGGCCTCACCCGAGTAGGAGCCGCTGTGAGCAGTGGTGCTGATCGAGGTGGCCGCGCCAGCGCTGGTCCAGCCGGAGAGTGAGCCGGTCTCGAAGCCGGGGTTGGTGAAGGGGTTGGTCACCGGTGTAGTGATGGCCACGTCGTCGTAGAGCGTGTAGGTGGCATCACCGGCGTAGTTGTCGTCGTGGCTGGTCAGGGTTAGGGTGTACGAGTGGTTGGCCGTCAGGGTGCCCGCCGACACCTTGGACCAGGCGCCGGTGTTGGTGCAGGTCTTGGCGAGCGGGGTGGTGGTGGTGCCGGTGGTGTTGTCCTTGAGCGTGGCGGTGGCCCAGTCGTAGGTGACGGTGTCGGGGCAGACCACGCGATACCAGAAGCTCAGCGTGCCGCCGGTGGACGGAGCGGTGAAGGTCTGAGCGATGGAGCTGTCGCCGTTGGTTGGTGCCGTACTGCCCGCCTGACCGGAGTAGGTGCCAGTGTGAGCGGTGGTGCTGACACTGGTGCTGCCAGCGCTGGTCCAGCCGGAGAGGCTGCCGGTCTCGAATCCACCATTGGTGATGCCGCCACCACCGCCGGAGGACGTGACTGTGAGGGTGACTCCGGTGGTGTGCGTCGCACTCGTCCCTGTGCCGGTCACAATGAGCGAGTACGTGCCCGCGGCAGCCGTTCCAGCGTTCACGGTGAGGGTCGAAGAGCCGCCCGACGTGACTGAGGTCGGGTTAAGCGAGGCGGAGGCGCCAGCCGGTACGCCAGACACGGTCAGATTGACTGTCTGCGCGCTGCCACTGGTCGTCGTCGTGCTGATGGTCGACGTGCCGTTCGTGTTCTGCGCCAGGGTCAGGCTGCTCGGGTTGGCACTCATCGAGAAGTCATTGGGGGGTGGAGTGCCGCCGCAGCTAGTGAACTTGAACGAGCCGATGCGCGTCTTCCAGTTGAAGGCGCCGTTGGAGGGGATGTATTCGTTGGTGTACCAGAAGGTGCAGCCGTCGGCGGGGTCAACCGTCATGGCGCTGTAGTCGCCCCAGCGGCTGAGGTTCGAGCCTGTCTGCGAGCCGGCACCATCGATGATGCTGGCCTCACCTTGCGGCATGGAGTTGAGCGCATCGCCGACAAGGCGCCCCGTGTAATGGATGCCGGGGTGGATCGAGCTGCTGGAGACGCTAAAGCCCATCGCCATGTCGCCGGAGGCGTCCATCGCGATGCTGCCCATCCAGCGATAGCTGGAGTCGGGCGCGTAGGTGGCCTGCTGATATACGCTGGGCGTCGCGTTGGGGCTGCGGATCTCATACCAGCGCATGCCGACGGAACTGCCAGCGGTCACAGCATGATCGACGACGAGTGACTCGTGGTCACCGAAGTTGCGATAGGCAAGGCGATACATCGCGCGATCGGCTAGTGAATCGAGCTGTTGAGTCGTGCCGGACTGCGGGATGCAGGTGCCGCCGCCGCACGCCTGAGCGTAGGAAGCTACGGCGATGCTTGACGGACCGGTGAAGGTGGTGTTGGCTGGCGTGGTCCAGTCCACGTGGAACTTCCAGAACGCCAGCGAGGTCGTCGTATTCAGGGCGACGACGAAGTTCGGAGAGCCGGAGGGCGGCAGGGTCGAGCCGTCGAGGTTGGAGGGCAGGAGGCCGCCGTACGCTGTGCTGGTGGTGAAGCACTGTTGAGTGGTAGCAGCGCCGGTCAGCATCTGCGAGCGGTTGAAGGCGCAGACCTCGGCGCCCGCGAAGGTGCTGCCGCCGGCGAACATGTTGTAGGTCTCGTAATAGCCGTCGGGCCAGACACCCATCTTGGGGTAATCGGGGAAGTTTGAGTAGGAGAAGGAGTAGCGGTAGTAGGACCCGGTTGGGTCGTTGGTGGTGGAGACTGCTACGCATTGAAGGTAGGGGGTCGACGAGCCATTGGCACTTGTGACAGCGAACTGGCTGATGACCCAGCGATCTGCGATGCCGTCATAGACGACTGTCGGGTCGCCGTCGTTGTCGGTCTGGCAGAGGCCGCCGAAGCCGGACCAGAGCGTGTTGATCGCCACGGGGCCGTAGCGGACGGTGCCCACTGTGCCACGGGAGGCGTCTTTGTTGAAGATGGCGAAGTCAGTGTTGACCGTCTGCACGTAGTCGTGCGGACCGACCGTGCCATTGGTGTCCGGCGGGGCAGCGGCGACAGTGTAGGTGCCCTGGGGGCCGGTGAAGCCGTTGCCGACGCCATCGAAGTTGCTCGAGGTCGCGGGCGCCGCTAGCGTGCCGACGCTAGCCTGTACAGGCGCCTTGAGATTGTTTGGCTTGCCGGGATGCACAGGGGCCAGTTGCGGGAAGTCGTCCGCCTGGCCGTGACTGCCCGCCCATGGTTTACCGGGGATCGATCTGAGGGGCGGGGAGACGTCGTTTTTGACCGAGTGGCTGATGGTTGCGTGGGTCTTGGATGATGCTGCGTGGATCTGTGCGGAGGGTACGAAGTTCGCGAGGGTGAGGGCAAACGCGAGGATGAGCGCGAGAAACAATGCTGAGATCCCTGCAAGGCGCTTCATGAACATCCCCTTCCACTGGGCGTTTGTCGGACGAGGTCGCCCCATCGCGTCAAACACGTGGCATCGCTGCCAGTGCGAAATGGGAGCGCCGCGTCGCGCTACGAACTCGACACAATGGCAGCATGGTAATGGAAAACGAAGCATCCGTCAAGAGGTAGTTTATAAATTCGTCAATAGGGAATTACGTACAGATGAGTATAGATGATATGTTCAGATGTGGTAAGGATTTATGCGGGGTGTGTCTTCCGGTCGTACCCGGGCTTGAGGGTGACAGTGAAGCGCTCGAACGAGGCAACGGCGTCCCATGGGATGCGCTCGGATTCGACGATTGGCCTGTATTTGCCATGGATGAGGCGTAGCAAGTTCAGCCGGTCCAGCCAGCCATAGCGGCCAAATAGCAACTCGACGACGCGATAGTCGGGACCGGGCGAGACGCGAATCTCTACGATGCGGCCCACGTGCTTGCCTTCAGCGGTGACGATAGTACTACCAACGAGGTCCTCGACAGTGATGCGCGGCGAGGTGTGCTGCCGTTGGCTGTTGGAGTGGGTATTTTCTGCCATCACGCGCCGCTCCCTGGAATGAATCGCACGATGTGATTGGCGAGCCAGCGGTCGGATTGCCCTACGGGATATTCGGTGGCATTGCCGCGAAGTCGCACCGTTAGCCCGATCTCGACGACTTCACTCATGGGGATGCGCCGCTCGAAGCGGTCGCGGAATATGAAGCGAGCAAGAGGCACGAGCCGCGAAGCAACACGCCCGGCGAGCGCCTGAGGCCCGGTCAGGAGATACATCAGCATCAGCGCGCCGTCGTCTCGCCACTCCGCTTCGACATCGGCGATGCGTCCGATGCGCACACCATCGGCGGTCTGAAGCTGGGCGTCGAGCAGGTCACGCATGGCGCGCAACATATCGTTGTCGTGATCGTTTGCCATTAGGCATGAGCTCCACGAGATAGGGAAGTCAGCCGCCGCCACTCAAGATCACCAGTGGTATCGAGACGACGGCGACGACGAACGCGATGATCAGGACGGCGACAAGGAAGATATTTGTGAGCCTTCCGTTGGTGTACTCGTGCAGATAGTGCTGGTCGTTCATGACGACGAGGAACGGCGAGAGCGAGATCGGTAGGAAGAGCGCGATCAGCGTGGAAGCGAAGAGCGCGAGCTGCAGCGGGTCCACACCGAAGAGGCCGATGGTGGTGGCGGCCAGCAGCACAAGCGTCATCGTGAGATTGAAACGCGGAGCCGCGATGGGCTTCTTGTTTTTGCCCCACTCCCAGCCGAAGCCTTGGGCAACGTTGTACGAAAGAGCCAGCAGGACTTCCAACGCGGCTCCGAGGCAGGTGGCGAAGAGGCCGACCGCGAAGAGCAGTGAGCCGACGGCGCCGAACGGCTGGGCCATACCCAGGCCGACCTCGCCCAGTGTGCTCGCATCCAGGTTGCGCGGCTGTAGCACAATGGCGCCGAGGAAGACCAGCGCCAGCGAGCCCAGGCTGCCGAAGGCCATGCCGACGATGGCAGTGACACGGTTGAGCCGCAGTGAGTCTTTCGACCATTGCTCCTCGCGCGCGCCGGAGGAATAGAAAAAGAACAGGTATGGGCTGACAGTCGCGCCGAGGATTGCCGCAGCAAGATAGAGGTAATCGGTAACTTCGTCTTGTTTGACCCTGGGGTGCCAGAGTGTCTGCCAGAGCTCACGCTGTGGACCGCCGAGGGCAATGACGCCTGCGACGAAGCTGAGGGTGACGACGCCGAGCAGCGCTGGTGCGTTCTCGATGAAGCTGAACGAGCCGCGCCAGGCAATCACCCAGATGAGCAGCGCCACAACGGGGAAGAGGACGTGCCAGGAGATGCCGGTGATGAGCGAGACCGCGATAGCAACGCCGCCGATCTCTGCGGCAAGCAGCAGTGTCTCGGCGATGGTCTCGGTCGTCAGGGGCAGCAGGTAAAATTTGAAGCCGAAACGCTCGCGGATCGTCTCGGCGTAGGCCTTACCAGAGACGGCGGCCAGACGCCCGCTCATCTCAACTAGCAGGATGACCGCTATGGTGGCGATCAGGATCACCCCTACCAGCCCAAGGCCGAATTTAGCCCCTGCCTCGCCGGAGGTGACGATGGTGCCCGCATCGAGGAAGCCTCCTGTCGCGGTGACGATGCCAAGCGTGACTGAGAGCCATTGCTTACCCTTCATGTGCCGGCTGCCTCCAGAAAGGCGCGGCTGGCACGGTCGAGCTGGGCGATCTGGCTGCCCCAATCGCACGTGGGGTCGATGCATGGTGCGTTCACCGCCTGCATCGCCGGCCGATAGAGTGCGAGCAGTCGCTGGATAGTTTGGCTGTCGGGCGCGCCCTGCTGGGAAGGAAGCTGCTGATCAACGCCCTGTAGCTCGCTCTGGAAGTTGACGAAACTCGATCGCACATAGGCGGCGGTGAGGTGGTCATGATGCAACAGAGCGAGGGTATATGACGCGGCGGCGAACCCAGAGCCAGTGCTGCTCGCCATGCGCGCGAACGGTGATTGCGTGTAGGCACAGGCCGCGAGCAGGAAGAGCGCAAGGCAGCAGGCGAGCCCGAACGCGCCCCGGCGCGTATGGGGGAATCGCATATACTGCTCCCTTTGATCTCTCGGGACCAACGCTGTATCGCAGGCCCAATATATCGCTGCTCGCTACCAACCGTCGACGTGAAAGAGCGGTGGCTGGGAACGCTATGGCGCCGTCACTACGTAGTTGTACTGAGTCTGTATTGCCTGCATTCGCAAGGACTGTTCCTCAGCTATGGCTGTGAGAGAAATGTGGAGCAGACACATGGGATCGGGCAAACAGACGGCAGCCGCCGGAGGAGGTCTCATATCTCCGGCGGCTGCCGTACTGGAACGCTTTCTATGGTCGCACGGACTATGCCAGGAAAGCCGAGCGCCTGCGCCTGGCTGGCTGCCTAGACCTCGACGATCAGGGGCAGGATCATGGGGCGGCGCTTGAGTTTTTCGTAGAAGAACTCGCTGAGCGTGTCGCGCATTTTGTTTTTCAAGAAGCCCCAATCGGCGCCTCCGCGACTCTGGCGGTGTGCGCGGAAGGCGCTGGAGACTCTGGCGCGGGCGGCCTCCATCAGTGGCTCGGACTCGCGCTCGTAGACGAGGCCGCGCGAGATGATGTCGGGTCCGGCGATGGGGTCGCCGGTCTCGCTGTCGATGGTCATGACGACGACGAGTATGCCGTCGCGTGAGAGGGCCTGGCGGTCGCGCAGGACGACCTGGCCGACATCGCCGACACCCAGCCCATCGACGTAGACGTTGCCGCAGGGGACGTGGTCGACGATGGCGATGCCGCCTGCCTCCGAGGCTTCGATGATGTCGCCGTCTTGCGCCACGATGACGTTTTCCAGGGGGACTCCCATGCTTTGGGCGACCTGTGCGTGCTGCGCCAGCATGCGGTATTCGCCGTGGACGGGTACGACGTAGCGCGGCTTGAGCAGGGCGAGCATCAGCTTGATCTCCTCGCGACTGCCGTGTCCGGAGACGTGAACCTGCGCACGGCCCTGGTAGTAGACATCGGCGCCCTGGCGGATCAGGTTGTCGATGTTGCGTGAGACGGCTTTTTCGTTGCCGACGATAGGGGTGGAGCTGAGGATGACGGTGTCGCCTTGCTGGATCTGCACGAAGCGGTGGTCGCGGTTGGCGATCTTGGTGAGGGCGGAGGTGGGCTCGCCCTGGCTGCCGGTGCAGATGATGACGAGCCGGCTGGCGGGGACGCGATTGATGTCTTCGATGCCGACGAGGACACCGGCCGGAACCTGGACGTAGCCGAGCTCGATCGCCATCTGGACGTTGTTGACCATCGAGCGCCCGACGAGCGCGACCTGGCGGTTGTATTTGACTGCCATGTCGATGACCTGCTGGACGCGTGAGAGCAGCGAGGCGAAGGTGGCGACGATGATGCGGCCGGGGGCATGGTTGAAGAGGGTGTCGAAGGTGTCGTTGATGACGCGCTCGGAAGGGGTGTAGCCGGGTGATTCGACGCGGGTGGAGTCGCCGCAGAGGACGAGCACGCCTTCTTCGCCGAGCTGGGCGAAGCCGCCAATGTTGGCCTGGAGGCCATCGATCGGGGTGTAGTCGAACTTGTAGTCGCCGGTGTGGACGACGGTGCCGGCGGGGGTGCGCACGACGACGGCGACGGCGTCGGGGATGCTGTGGTTGACGCGGAGGAAGCTTACCTGCATGCGCCCGGCGGGTACCGTGTCAGCGGGATCGACGATGACGAGATCTGCACGGTCGAGCATGCGATGCTCGCGCAGCTTCACTGCGATGAGGCCGTGTGTGAGCTTGGTGGCGTAAACGGTGGGAAAGCCGAGCTGTGGCAACACGTATGGCAGCGCGCCGACATGATCTTCGTGTCCGTGGGTGATGAAGACGCCACGAATGCGGTGGAGCTTGTCGGCGAGGTAGGTGGTGTCGGGGATGACGAGATCGACGCCGAGCATTTCGGCGTCGGGGAACATCAATCCAACGTCGACGATGAGGATGTCTTCGCCATATTCAATTGCCATCATGTTTTTGCCGATCTCGCCGAGGCCGCCAAGCGGGACGAGCCGGACTGGCAATGTTCTGCCCTGGGAGGGATTCTGTGGGCGCTGCGGGCGCCCGGGATGTCGTGTGCTCAAATGAAATATAACCTCCTTGCCGTGGGAACGTCGTTCTCACGGCTCTGTAGCACGATGTTGGTTAGTGTTGTTGGGTGCCGCTGGATGTTTGGGTAGATTTGGTTGCTGTGGTGTTCCGTTCCTTCCAGCCATCCTCATTGCTCTGGATGGCGGGTGATGGCTGTTACATTTTTGCGGTCGCTGGACACACGAACGCAGGGGGTATACCAGCCACCAGGCCGACTACCGCCCTGCTCGTAGCGTCGTGGGTGTGGTTGATCGAACGCTCGTGCTCTTTTATCGCACCCGCCGCTGTCGTGGGCGGGAATACGCTTATATCTATGCGGGTACTGTACCACCTGGTACGTGGGTTCGCAAAAGCAAGAGTACCCGGGCCCCTCCCGGTGCGCGGGAGAGGGGAGCGCCGGGTGAAAAATTGTTGCCGGAGATGTTGCCGGTTTTTTGCCAATGTTGCCGGCGGGTGGGTGTCGCCTGTTGAGGCGGCTGAAATTGGGCGCTGGCGGCAGACGGGAGGCATTGCCGGAGAGGGTGACATTGCCGGAGATGTTGCCGGAGATGTTGCCGGATTTCTGTTTGCCG
>DASVOW010000853.1:0-3518 GCA_036383155.1 Ktedonobacterales bacterium | reverse complement strand
GAGTCCCGCCCCAGCACGATCGAATGCCCCAGATATTCCACCGGGTGTTCCTTGATGATCGCCGTAGCGTACTCGCCCGCCAGCGCATAGTAGTGGCGCTGGATCGGTGGATACGGCGTGCGGATCACATCCCACGGATCGGTGTCGCCCTTCGCCATGTAGCGATCGACCAAATGCTGCACGTCGGCATAGCGTGCGGGCGCCTCGTCGTGCATGCCATACTGCATCACCTTGCCCAGCAGGTTGATGTTCTGCACGTACGTAATGCCAAAGAAGTTGTGCTGTACGCCATTCACGGCGATATACAGGCCAAGCACACCATAGAGAACCGCTGCCGCCAGCAGCGCCTGCGGCGCAAGCCCGCGCAGCAATCCACGCCGCCACGCCAGCAGCAGCAGATAGCCAAACAGCGGAATCGGCAGATAGATCCATTCAGGCCGCGTCAGAAACAGCGCGAGCAGACTGATCGCCACCGCCCACAGCCGCCGCACGCTCATCCGCCGGATGCAGAGTGTGACCGCCAGCGCCAGCGTCGTCGTGAAAAAGAGCGTCAGCGCCTCCGACAATATCGGCTTGACGTAGGAGATGATATGGATGTTCGCACCGATAAGCCCCGCGACTGTCGCCGCCAGCCATGCCCTCCGCGTCGCCATACAGAGGATTGCATACACCTCCACCACCGCCGCCACAAAGAGCGCCGCCTGCACGACACTCAGTGCCGCCAGATGCGTCGCACCCACCAACACGATCAGCAGCGGATAGCCCGGCAGCCGCACCACATCCACAAGCTGCCCATGCTGCGCCATCTGCGCTGCCACATTGAGATAAGCCTGCGTATCGGGATCAAACTCGACGTATGGCATCGCCTGATAATAGATCGCCACGACGACGGCGCTCACCACGACCAGCGCCAGCCCCCACGGAAGAAAGCGCGGCCCCCCGCCCCAATCCGCTGCGACTCCCTTCCACACCTGTTGTGCCATGCGCTTGCCCCATGCAGCGATACTCCCTGCCACTGGCTGCGCTGTCTCTGTCGTCACCTCCCGCACGCGTCCTCCTTCACTCCATGCTGCTCTCCACCTGCTCCACGACACACCCTATCCTCTGCCATCTGCGTCAAACGCGACGTGCTAATGCGACACCTTACCGTTCAGGCAGACATGCGCCAGCCGCAACACCTCATTGAGCTTGGTGGTCTCTTGCAGCGTGATCAGCACATCGGAGCGATCGTCCGCCGCGCCGCCAAAGTCCACATGTAGCTCCGTCTTTGGCAGTGCCACCGCCGCTGAGCGTCGCAGCCGCAGCACGGCGAGGCCACCACCCTGTGGAGGCAGCAACTCTCCGCAGACCTGCTCGGTGCTCCCAGGATAATAACGAACGATACCACTTTGATCGCCCCGGTGGCGCAGACCCATCTTGCAGAGCCTGCCGTCGAGTGTGCGCAGCAGTTCCTGCCGCGCCACCCACTCCGGCACGTCGATCGGCGCCGCCAGCGGCACAAGCCGATAGGGCAGCGTAGCGCCACCCTCAGCCCCGCCTTTCTCGGCGCGCACCAGGAATCCGCTCAGCTCGTCGAGCAGCCGCACCGCCTCGCTATACAGCACCGCGACGATCAGCGCATCCTTCTCGGAGTCGCCGTCCGTGTGGAATGCGATGCGCCGCAGCAGCCCCGTCGCAGTGGCGAGCCACAGTCTCGGCTTCCATCCCGTATCCTCGATCTTCGCGGCGAATCGCTCCAGCGCGGCCAGCAGCGCGAGCTGCAATTCGTCGGTCGCTGGCCGGCTCAGAATCGGATAGTGCACGCCGTTGGCGGAGAGTGTGATGTCGTCGCTGGGCAGGCCGTACTCCTCGCGTTCCGGCTCGCTCACCCGGCGATAGACACAGGTGTCGGCGATCAGATCGCCCAGGTCCGCCAGATAGTCGCCGCTCCACGAGAGCTTGTCGAGATCGATGAGCTTCGCCTGTCCGCACGAGTCGTCGAGCATGATATTGCGCGCGTGGAAGTCGCCATGCACCAGCCCGAGATACGCCGGCTCCATCATCGGCGCGTGCGCTGCGATGATGTTGAGGTAGTGGTCGAGGCTGCGAAAACGCTGATACGGACCCGAAAAGCCGTCGAGCTGCTTCTTCAGCCACGGGATATGATCCACCCCGCGCGCCAGTTTGCTCTCGATGCGCGAGCGATAGAGATGCGAGAGCAGCAGGCGCGAGTGCTGCGTCCCCGGAAAGTGGATGCGCTTGCCCCGCGTCGTCTCGAACAGCGTGAACGACACGCGCGCCACCCGCTCGACTGCCGTGTGCAGCAGATCGCGGTGCATCTCCTCCATCACGGGCTGATCCCACTCGTTCAGGTGGTCATAGAGCGTGCGCATGCCGTAGAGGTCTTCCATCGGCAGGTAATAGGTCAGCGAGTCGCGCGCCTTGTAGATCTCCGCCTCGGTCGGCTGCCGCGCGAAGAACTGCTGCAGCTCCGGCGAGAGCCGGTTGTAATTCTTCATCGCCGTGTGCAGCGCGCTGGACGTGCTCTGCTTCACGATCAGTGAGATCAGCGGCTGCGAGACGGCGCGCGGACGCGCCCGGCTCGGCTGATCGGGCAGCGGCAGCGAATAGGTGAACGGCACACGGAAAACCCTATCCTCAGTGAATCCGCCCGACAGCTCCTCGATCTCGCCAAGCTGGATCAGCATGCGGTCACGGATCACGTGCTGCAGGTCGGTCTCCAGCGTCATACGCTCGCGATGCTCGGCGTCGTGGAGCAGGTGCGCCGCGATACCCCGCGCCAGCACAGCCGGACCATAATAGGCCAGCAGCAGGCGCAGCACTAGCACATGCGTCACCAGATCCCACTGCCTGGGAATCGTCGAGCGCACGTAGAGCACCCGCAGATCGTCGAGGAAACGGCGCAGCGTCGTGGGCAGCGCGGCATGCTGGATGTCGTCGTTGTGACGCTGCTCCGCGAGGTTCAGCGCCGCGTAGAGCACGTGCACGATATCGCGGTAGGTCTCGCGGTCACGCCGCTCCACCGTCGCCACAAGCGAATCTAGCACCACGGCCGCTTCTTCGGCTGGCAGCCCCGATCTCCCCGTGCGCAACAACAGCCCCAGCGCATAGCTCAGGTCGCGCATATTCTGGATAGCAAGCCGGTTTTCATTTTCTGTGGCAACGGGCGCAACCTTTGCTGCTTGCCCTTGCCCTGCAGGCAGTGCCACCCGTGCGACAGCCTCGCCTGCCCGCGCCTTATGCCACGCCCGCACCTCGCGCCGCACCACACGCACCAGCGACTTATAATGTGTGTCCAGCCGGGGGTCCAGCCGGCGCTCATGCTCGCGCAGCGTCAGCAGTGTGTCGAGCGCGATGCAGGTGTTGAGGATGTTGCATTCGATGGCGGCGTCGCGTGTCCCTTTATGCAGCAATTCGAGCAATTCGACGAAATCGGAGTGCGCGTCCTGCTCGAACTGGCGCAGATAGGCGAGCGTCTTGAAGCGGCTGGGATACAAGCGCACCTCGTCGCGCTTGCC
>DASVOW010000852.1:0-5529 GCA_036383155.1 Ktedonobacterales bacterium | reverse complement strand
ATGGGGCGGGTGTTTCTTCTTTACGAGCGCAGCGGTGGCGGGACGTCTTCCGTGGCGTCAGGCTGCATGCGGATTGGTGGCGCTGTCACTGCTCCTGATGTTGGTAGGCAGGAATCGTCACGCAGCGCTTGCGGACGGCCTCTCGGCCGTGCTCATGATCTTTATCATCGGTGTCGCAGTCATTACGGTCGTTCGTGCGGTGACGGCAAATAGAGAGCTGCGTGCCCAGCGGGAAGAGATGGCGCGTGTCACTGCGGTGATGGAGGAACGGCTGCGTATTGCCCGCGATCTGCACGATCTGCTTGGGCACAATCTCTCGCTGATCGCCTTGAAGAGCGAGCTTGCACGGCGGCTACTCGATGCAGCACCACAACGAGCGGCAGTCGAGATTGGCGAAATCGAAGGTGTCGCGCGGACCGCACTGCAGGAGGTGCGCGAGGCGGTTGCTACCTATCGCCAACCGACGCTTGCCGGCGAGTTGCGCGGCGCTCAGGAAATTCTCGCGCTGGCTGGTATTGCGTGCCGGTGCGACGCTGACGAGTATCTGACACGTGTGATGCCCTTCCTGGTCGAGGGGGTGCTGGCGTGGACGGTGCGTGAGGGTGTTACAAACGTCATTCGTCATAGCAACGCGCGGCAGTGTCGCATTCGTGTCACTCAGGTCGAGGGTGACGTACAAGTGGAAGTGATGGATGATGGATCACCGCGAGATACTACATCAGCGGTCGCTTTGCCCACCGACGGGGTGGAAATGACAGACGTGCAGCCAGCACGCTCTCTCTCAGGCAATGGACTGCGTGGGCTTGCCGAGCGTGTGACAGCTTTGGGTGGGCGATTCGATGCGGGTCCTTGCGCGGGCGGTGGTTTTCGTCTGGCGGTCTCAGTGCCACGGGGCCGTGAGGTCGAAAGCAAGCGGCTGACTGTACCAGCTGCGCAGTAAATTTCTCATGCACACGGAGCGCTCCTGTTAAGGAGTGTCGTTTCTGGGGTGCCATCATGCGTGTATTGGAACTGCAGAGGATTGAACAGTGACAGGCATGTGAGGCGCAATATTGTGTTATTGGCCCTTGCCTTGCGGATCAGTTGGCTGCGATAACGACTCGATGAAAATCGATATGTCGTGAGTACCAAGCAGCTGGCATTGCTGAAAGGGGGCCAGGGCGGTGAATGGCTCGGGGCAAGATAATGCGTCAGCCAAAGATGCTGTTGCGCGTTATCGTGAAAACTATCTTTCTGAGCAAGAGGGAGTCTACCTCTATCGTAAGCTCGCCGATATTGAGACTGATACCCGACTGGCGGAACTGTACAGGCGCATCGCCGAGACTGAGCAGCGGCACGCAGCAAGGTGGCAAGGATATCTGGAGGCCGCGGGGGAGCCATTGCCAGTATATAGCCCGGATTGGCGCACGCGGACGTTAGTGTGGATTGCCAAGCATTTCGGGACGAGCTCTGTCTTATCGACGATCTCTTCTATGGAAAACGCTGCTGTTCATGGGTATGATAACCAGCCAGAGGCGGTGGCTGCTGGCATGCCTGCCGACGAGCGCTCGCATGCCCGGCTGTTTCAATATCTGCAACGGACAGTAAAGGGTGGCATCGCTGGGCCGCTGCTTGCTCAGTTTGAGGGCCGCCACCGCAGCACTGGCGGGAATGAGCTGCGCGCCGCGGTGCTGGGTGCGAGTGATGGCTTGACTTCGAATCTCAGTCTCGTGATGGGCGTGGCGGGCGCGACACTGGGAGGGCGCGCGGTGCTCATCTCGGGCCTGTCGGGGCTGCTTGCGGGCGCGTTTTCCATGGCTATTGGCGAGTGGGTCTCGGTTCAAAGCGCGCGTGAGCTCAATATTCACCAGATTGCTATCGAACGAGAGGAACTACAGAGTGCCCCGCAGGAGGAGCAGGAAGAGCTTGCGCTGATTTATCAATCGAAAGGTGTAGACGAGAAAACCGCACAGCAACTGGCGGCGAATATCATGCAGCAGAGCAGTACGGCGCTCGATACGCTTGTGCGAGAAGAACTGGGCATTGATCCAAAAGACCTCGGCGGCTCCGCGTGGTCGGCGTCTATCACGTCGTTTATCCTTTTTGCTCTTGGAGCGATCATTCCAGTTATCCCATTCATATTTTGGAGTGGATTCACCGCGATTGGCATTAGCTTGGCTCTCAGTGTGTTAGGCTTGTTTGCTATCGGTGCGGGTGTGAGCCTGACTACCGGAACCCCGCTGTGGAAAGCGGGCGCTCGGCAGGTCATCCTTGGCTTACTGGCAGCAGGAATTACGTTTGGTATTGGCCGGCTGATTGGCACCGCTGTTGGGTAGGAACTGTCGGTCCCACAAGGCTTGCTCCAAAAAGGGCGGATGCGGTACTACCTATCGCACCTGAATCTCACACTCGCCGGTAGGGTTATGAAACACCGATTCCTTGCTCCGTTCATGGAGGCTGCCCGCATCCTCGATGCCAGGTGGCCTCGGTTGGCCACATCGCTTGACAGGTAAGAGCGGGAGGCATAGAATGGCCGTGGCGAGGGGGCCACGGGTGGGCCGCAGACAGCGTCCCGCTCGCGCGACGGGAGGTGTGTAGGTGGGCGAGCAAGACGCGGGTCTGACTCCAGACGCGGAATCCGATGCCTTGATTGGCTCTACACTAGGTGGTTTCCAGCTTACATCGCTGCTCGGGGCTGGCGGCATGGCCGAGGTGTATCGTGGCTACGACCCGCAGCTCCAGCGCGATGTGGCCGTCAAAGTGCTGCCCCAGCATGTAGCTCGGGACCCCCGATATGTGTCTCGTTTCCGAAACGAGGCGCAACGTGTCGCGGCGCTGCGCCACCCCAACGTAGTGCCCATCTTCCACTTCGGCGAGGAGCGTGGGCTGCTCTACCTCGTCATGCCCATACTCAAGGAGTCACTGCGCGATAGGATGACGCGGGAGGGGACTCTTGAGCCGGCCGAGGCGGTGTTTCTAGCGGTGGAGGTTGCTCTGGCACTGGATGCCGCGCACAGTCAGGGGGTGGTGCACCGGGATGTCAAGCCTGAAAATATCCTGCTCAACGACGAAGGCATGCCGTTGCTGAGCGATTTCGGAATTGCCCGGGAGGTGGAGGTGCTGCGCGACCCAACTGCGTCGCGCACGCTGGCGACTTCGGGGATGCCGGTCGGGACTCCCGCATATATGGCCCCGGAGCTACTGCGTGGGTCAGCGGCTGACCATCGTGTGGATGTATATAGCCTGGGCATCGTCCTATACGAGATGCTCACTGGGCGCTTACCATACGATGGAGTTACGGCCTTTGACGTGGCGGCCAAGGTACTGACGCAGGCACCGCAGCGGCCGGCAGAATTCAATCCCGCCATCTGGCCTGAGCTGGAGGAAGTCGTGCTGGGTGCCATGGCCTCCGATCCCGAGCGGCGGTATCCTGACATGTCCAGCCTGGTGGAGGCGCTACGCCAAGCCGCGCTCGCCCGCGGCACGGGCGTGAGCAGGGCTCTCACGGCTGCCCCACTGCTTAGAACCCCTGGCTCGGTGATGTCAGGCCATTTCATCCCGGCGGCCATGCCCTATGGCGGCGAACTGTCGCCTGTTGGAAACGCTGGGGCAGGTGCATGGCGAGATCGGCGCGGCCTCGTGGGGGCTATTGCCGCCCGTTGGGGTGATACCAAGAAACCAGGCTGGCGCCGCCGTGCATTGCTGATGACTGCTGCGGCGATCGTCCTTGTGCTGGCACTCGTTGCAGGTAGCGCGGGCGGCGTCCTCTACGCTCTCCATGCGATTCCCCTTGCCAGCGTGGGCCAAGGAACGGCTACCGGAACCGCAACCGCAACCGATATGCCCACCGCGTAT
Source organism: Ktedonobacterales bacterium (assembly GCA_036383155.1). Lineage (GTDB taxonomy): Bacteria > Chloroflexota > Ktedonobacteria > Ktedonobacterales > JADMIN01 > DASVOW01. The sequence continues at coordinate 1,695 of DASVOW010000852.1, read as the reverse complement.
ACAACAGGTGTGGCGAGCACGAGCACAACCGGTATGCCCACCACAGGTCCGGGCGCCTCGCCGAGTGCAAATGTCGGAACTACACCTACGATTGTGCCAACACAGACCACAGCTGTACCCACACAGACCACAGCGCCCGTTCCGTCTGCAACAGCTACCCCTCTGCTCACGCCGACGATGGTAGTGAGTTCGAATCCCCTCAATTTTCAGCTATCTGAAGACCACTCGCATTGCCAGGCTGTGCAGAAGCTGACCAATATCAGTGCTGTAGATGCCCAATGGTCGTGGACCAATTCGCCCAACGCCAGTGGATGGCAGTACAATACCTTCGGCTTTAACAGCACAACCTGGCCGGGCTGGCCGGCTACATTGTCCATAACTACGCCGGCCAACAGTAGCGTCTACGTATACATCAGGACTGGCACTGATATGTACAACACTGTTCCGTGTACGGGAAAGACTCACACGGCGCCGCTGGTGGCCACGATCAAGGTTGCAGGCGGCTCAGGAACTTGGTTCGACGTGCATTATTAGCAGATGCAGATAACCAGCCGCTTCCGCCGATATTCAACGGACTTGACGTGTGGGCAACGTGTTATGGCCGAAAGAGAATCCGCTGACACGGCAATTGGAGATGTCAGGCAGCGTCACAGATTGCGCGTGCCGCTTGGCGAGAGCGCGGGATGCGGCGCGCAGCTTCGTTCACAGTCTCCTGCTGTCTCTAAAGTGCGAATTCAAGTGGTCTCAAGGCGCGACTATGTCATCTTGTCTCGTGTTTTCGCTCCAGACTGGCATACGCGATGGGATTGAATGGCATCGGCTATCATGGTGGGAAGCGTTCACTTTGTTTCCGAGCCAAACGCGGCAAAGTGCTCCGCGACACATGCTTGCGCGCACGCTCCCTCCGCGTGCTACACTAGGCAGTGACGCTGCAGCGGCGCTTCTCGCGTACGCGCGTGGCGTTTCCAACCTACCCTCCCCATAGTCAAGGAGCCAGCGTGAACATGGAGACAACGGCGCGGAGTGCGGGCGATCACCGCGGAGAAGCGTACAACCCATTCCCGTGGTATGAGCAGATGAGGCGTGAATCGCCTGTGCGCGTGGATCCGCACTCCGGCGTGCTGTCTGTCTTTCGCTTCGACGATGTGCAGCGGGCACTCTCCGACTACGAAGCCTTCTCCTCCGAGCGGGGTGGCCGCGATGGATCCGCTTCTTCAGCCCTGAGCACCAGCCTCATCAGCTCCGATCCTCCGCGACACCGCCAGCTCCGCAACCTCGTTACCCAGGCCTTTACGCCGCGCGCCATTGCCCAGCTTGCTCCTCGCATCACGACGATCATTGACGAGTTGCTCGATCAAGTTGTGGCCGCCGGCCGCATGGACTTCGTTCTAGACTTCGCCGACCCGCTGCCTGTCATCGTCATCGCCGAAATGCTCGGTATCCCCACCGCCGAGCGCGCCCGGTTCAAACGCTGGTCTGACGCAATCGTCTCCACCAGCGCAGTGCCCGTCGACGGCCAGCTCACGTTTATGGACGCTCAGCGTGAGATGGCGATATTCTTCAGCCGCCTCATTGCCGAGCGTCGTGCCGACCCGCGCGACGATCTCATCAGCCATCTCATCTCCGCCGAGATCGAGGGCCAGCGGCTTACCGAGATCGAACTGATCGGCTTCTGCGTCCTGCTGCTGGTCGCCG
>DASVOW010000851.1:0-6918 GCA_036383155.1 Ktedonobacterales bacterium | reverse complement strand
CTCTCCGCCGTACTCCGGTCCCCAGACACGCTGGAGCAGCATGCGATGGGTGAGCACTTTGCCCGCGTTGGTGACGAGCTGTTCGAGCAGGGAGAATTCAGTTGGTGTCAGGCGCACCTCCACTCCATTCTGGCGCACGATATGGCGCGCCAGATCGATCTCTAAGTCGCCGTATTGCTTGATGCCAGATGCGGGCGGGACCTCCTGCCATTGGGCGCGGCGCAATACGGCACGCACACGGGCGAGTAGCTCTTCCACGCCGAATGGCTTGGTGAGGTAGTCGTCGGCGCCCAGATCGAGCGCAGCGACTTTGTCGCTTTCGGCGTCGAGCGCGGTGAGCACGATGATGGGCACGGTCGACTGCTCGCGAACGCGCTTGCAGACTTCCAGCCCATCCATGCGGGGCATCATGATGTCGAGGACCAGCAGGTCGGGCTGCTCGCGCTCCCATTGCGCCATTGCCTCAAGCCCATTGCCGGCCTCCACAACCTCGAAGCCCCGGATGCGCAGGTTGCGGATGATGAAATCTCGCAGGGCGGCTTCGTCCTCCGCGACGAGGATCACTTTGGATGGCATCGCTGCCCCTCCTCTCTCAATGAGCGTATCTGCATACCCTTGCGGCGACGCTGTGGGGTTTGCGGGCGCTCGCGGGCACTCCAGAGCGGGCGGTTAAAACCGCGGCCGGTGGCCAGTGCCTGGCAGTCAATTGGCAGGCAACTGGGCGCTGCGCGCCGCGAAGTCCGCCTGCGCGGACTGGGATCAGGCGAACTCTCGTGTCAGGTCCAACACTTTACGAACCCTACCTCTATACCTTGGGCTGCGGCGCCGTGGTGAGGCGCAGCTGCGGCACAGGCGTTCAGTTAGAAGAGAACTGGCTGTGGGTAAACAGCTCCGTTTCGGGAAGGCGGGGTGGCGCTGCGGGCAGGGTGAAGCGCATGGTGGTGCCATCAGGGCCGCTTTGCGCTGTAATGGTGCCGCTGTGGGCCTCGACGAACGCTTTGCAGATGGCAAGACCGAGTCCAGTTCCCTGAGCGTGCAGCTGCTTGCCCATACGGGCACGGTAGAAACGCTCGAAGAGGTGGGGCAGCTCGTCAGGCTCGATGCCCGTGCCGTCGTCACCTATTGTTACCTCTACCATATCACCAACAGAGGTCGCGGCGACGCGCACGCTCTCTCCGCCGTAGGCCAGCGCGTTTGCAAGCAGGTTGCGCAGGACAACCTCGATGCGCGCCCGATCCACCTCGACGAGGGGGAGAGTGGGTGGCAGATCGACCGCTAGCTCTGGAGGCGTCTGGCCGAGGCGCTGGAGCGCGCCGGAGAGGAGGTCGTCGAGGCGCCAAGCGTCGCGATGGAGCGGCAGCATGCCCATTTGCTGGCGAGAGAGATCGAGCAGGTCGCGCACCAGGCCGGTGAGACGGTCCACTTCGGCGCTGATCGTGTGCAAGCTGCGGTGTTGCTCCTCGGGAGACCATACCACGTCGTCTTGCAGCAGGGTGGATGCGTGGCCTTTGATTGCGGCGAGCGGGGTGCGTAACTCGTGGCCTACGGCGGCGAGCAGGGTTGTCTTGAACTCGTCCGCCTCGCGCTCGCTGGTCACATCGCGCAGGAGCAAGCCGCGCCCGATGTTGCGCTCCGCCGTATCGCGCACATCGAAGAGGCGCAGCGCGACGGCTTTGCGCTTCGCGCCCGATCCTATCTCGATGGTCCACTCTGGCTGCTCGCCTGTCTCGGCGCGCAGGCGAGCATGGTCATAGGCTTCGGGGTCTTCTGTTGCCGCGCGTAAGGCTTGATGGACTGAGGCGATGGTCCCATTGGCGAGCGCTTCGCTTGTCAGCCCGCTGAGGATGGCCGCGCCTGGATTGGCGTAGAGGACGCGCCCGTCGGCGCCAGCCAGCACGAGGCCGTCGCTCATGCTGCCCATGATTGCCGCGAGTCGCTGCTTTTCATCATGGGTCAGGCGGTACAGCCGCTCGTTCTCTGCCGCAACTTCACGGAGGCGCTCGTCGCTCCGCTCGTAGAGCACGGCGTGCTCCCATGCGAGCGTCGCGTAGTTGGCGAATGTCAACAGGAGGTCTATGTCGTTTTTGAGGAAGGGCTGGGGCTCGGTCCGGTGCACGAGCAGCACGACGGCGCCCGCGTGTCTGCTGATGATCGGAATGGCGAGGACGGCGCGAAAACCTTCGTCATATGAGATGGGTGGGAATCCCATCGTCCCATCGGAGACCATCTGGACAGGGCGACCGTCGTGCAGCGCGCGAGCGGCGGGCAGCGCCAATTCGTCGGGCTGGATGTGGACGGCGTCGGCATAGGAGGAGTCGCGGCCTTCGCTGACCAAGACACGCAGGATACCCTGCTCATCGGGGACGAGGACGGCGGCGGCCTGGGCGTCTACCAGCCTGCGAACCTCGGTGATGATGGTGCGGCCCACTTCCCTGGGATCGAGCGAATTGACGACGGCATTCGATGTCTCCAGCAATGTCTGTAATTCTCCAAGCTGGGCACGCACGTCGCGCTCAAGGCGCTCCAGCGAACGGGCGAGGCTGCCAACTTCATCCTCTCGCTCTACAAGCCTGGGCACTAGCATTGCGATTGATTGTGTGGGGGTGGGGAGCGCGCGATGCTGGACGGCGAGCGTATGCAAGGGGCGTATGACGCGGTTGAGTAGCATCAGCCAGAAGACGAGCATGCCAATGGCGAAGATTACGGCTGTCGCGAGCAGCCAGAGATGGAACTGGGTCACGATGTCGAGCGCCTCACTGGTCGGGCGCTGCACCACGACGGCCCAGCCAGCATCCTTGACGGGTACGGAACTGAAGAGGCAGTCCTGGCGGCAGTCGATTCCAGGGCCAATCTGAGAATTTGCCTGCCCATTGAGTGCCTGAAGCGCGCCTGGAAGCTGGCCGAGCACCGAGTCCAGAATGCGCGCACGATCTGGTGTGGCGATGAGCACACCGTTCGCGTCGATGATGCTGATCAGCAGGCTGCGTTTTTGTTTTTGCTGCGCCTCGACGACTGCAGTAAGGGGAGCGCTCAAGTCTTCGAGCGAGAGGCTCATGGCGACGATGCCGAGAAGATGGCGGTTGCCATTAGAGGCAGGAGCGTCCATGACGGGGTCGGCGATGATGATACCCGGCGCACCAGCGGTTTCCTGGGCGATGCCTATCTCGAAGACCGGTGCTGGATCGGTATGCGCCTGTTCTGCGTTGAAAAGCGCCTGTTGGACGATGTTGGGCGGTGAGAATTCGGCTCCTACTCCAGTCTTGTCGCTCACACCGATGCCATCAGGCTTGTTAGATTTCTTCACGGAGACACAGATGGCTCCTAGAGGATCGAGCCAGTAGACGTGTTCTACGTCGCTCCGAGCGGCCATGAATGCCTGGAAGGAGTGTATGCGAGCATCGAAGTTGGAGTCGCAGCCGGATGTCGCATCGTGCTGGACTAACGTTGCCAGCGTCTTGATGGCGACTTTGGCTTCCTGGAGCCTGGCATTTGTATCCAGGGCGACTTCTTGGGCGAGCGCCTGATCGGATGCCTCGACATCGTGACGCAGGCGTTGCTCAACGGCCGCATTCACTCCAACGCCAGCTATGAGCACGACTGTGACGAAGAGCAGGTATACGCTGACCAGTTGAACCAGGATTGAGCGGCGCAGAAATCGCGACATAGCCGGTACTCCTCGGCAGACAAGGCGGGAATAGTTGGCTACATTTTATCAACTTTATGCTCTCACGCGCGCTGCTTTGATGTGAGACGCAGGTGGAGGCGGTATCGAATGCTGACGGGGCGTAACGCATGAAGCGCGCAAGCTTGCGTGCGGCGCTACTGTGAGACGACCGGCAAGCGCTGCAGGGTGTCGAGCATGATCTCTTGCAGTGTGTCGAGGCTGAAGGGTTTGCTGAGCGCCGCAACAGTGAGTCCACTGTAGGTGTCAGCGAGATTGTTCGGAAGGGTTTGGGGGCTGGCGGTCAGCAGGATGTAGGCGTGACGCTGCGCGAGCTGCCGATCCTGTGCGACGGCATCCAGCACGCTCAGTCCATCGAGCTTCGGCATGAGAATATCGAGCAGCACTACCATGCGGTCGGGGATGGCGCGGAGTACATCTAAGGCTTCGGCGCCGTCCCCGGCCTCCAACACGGAGAAGCCAACATCCTCAAGCGCATAGCTGAGCGTCTCGCGAATGCCCGAGTCATCATCTACAATCAGCGCTCGCAGGTTTGTCACGTGCTCTACTCATCCCCCTCGTGCTGGCAGTTCGCTGGATGTGCGGTGAGGTACAGTGGTACCCTGGCGGTGCCTGTGACGGGCGTGTATTGGTCGTATGTATAGTTTACATATATGTGGCGCTGTCTTGGTACTAAAGTATAGCAGATTGTGATGGGCGGCGTTTGGAGCGCAGTATCAGTCACACTCCTTGCTAATTCCAGCAGCTTTGTTTCCTTGTCGCCGCTTCCTCGCCCCACGTGGTTACTCTGCACAGGCTATCTCTGGAGCGAGGTCGAGCGTATACCAGAAGGTCGAGCCTTTGCCCGGCGCGCTCTTGACGCCTACCTGGCCGCCGTGCTGCGTGATGATCTCACGGCAGATGTAGAGACCCAGTCCGAAGCCAATGCCCGAGCCGCTCAATTCGTGAATGCCTGGCACACGGTAGAAGCGCTCCCAGACGCGCTTATGCTCTTGGGGTGGTAGTCCTGGCCCTTGGTCGCGCACGACGATACGCGCCTGATCGCCGCGCTGCTCGACGCGCAACACGATGGGAGTATCGTCGGGCGAGAACTTGAGTGCATTGCTCAGGTAATTGGCCGTCACCTGGGCGATATGTTCGACATCGGCGACGACGTAGAGCGCTGTAGTGCTCTGCTTAGTGCCGGGTGGAGCAAGGTTGATCGTGCGATGGGGCCATAGGAGCCGGTATTGCTCTGTTGTTTCTCGGGCGATGCCCACCAGATCACAGCGGGCGAGTTGAAGATCGAGTCGACCTTCATATATGCGCTCGGCGTGGAGAATCTGCTCGATCAGGTTGTTCATCCGGTCGAGCTGGCGCTTGGTGCGGATGAGCAAGTCGAGCACCGTGTCCATAGTATGCCCAGTGGCTGGATCGTCCGACGAGAGCCGTCGCTGCGCAAGCTGGATGTTGCCATTAATGGTGGTGAGGGGCGTGCGCAGCTCGTGGCCGGCGAGAGTCAACAGACGCTCCAAGTGCTGATCCGTCTCACGCTGAGTTGTATCATGTGTATAGTGCGCCGCGGAGGGCGTTGTGGGTGTAACGCCTGACTGCTCCTGATTCCTTCCAGTGCTGGGATGGTTGGTCTGGCTTGATCCCATATGACCTCCATTGTTCTACGCCACCGCCGACCGTATCCAACACAGAGGCGCATCTCGTCTATCATGCAGGTAGCCGCGGCCCACACCTCCTCTGCGGCCGACCGGGTAACCGCCCTTACGATCTAGTTGACATGAACGCAAAGACTATACCAGCAAGTTATTTTGCTCAAGAGAATGCGCTGTCCAGGCAGGGTGACGATAGGATAGGATAGGTGGTGGCACTGCATTTCATCCTCTACACTCTTTCCTAGTCGGGAGGAGGGTGTCAGGCAGGATGGCTCGCGGTAGGCGGGCTGTGTTGTGGGAGAGCGAAGTCGTATAGCGAAGTCGTATACGGAGGTAACAGATGAGCCAGCGGGAAGTTGGTGCGGGCGCGTGGCTCGACGCTTTCCTTCGTGTGGCTTCGCACGGGGGGCGAGCGCGGCAGAATGAAGGGCTGATCGCTGCGGGCATGGTGACGAGCCTGGCGTATTATTATGTCGTGCCGTTGCCGTTGGTTGCCTTGCCTGGTCTGCTCTGTTTTGCCGCGCTGGCCTGGGTGCGGCTGGATCTCGCGCTCTGCCTCCTGCCGCTGACGTTCCCGTTCTGGTACGTGCCGAAGCGGGTGATGGGGCATGTCGTGTTTCCCTTGAGCGAGATTGCCCTTGGTGTCTGTATTGCTGTTGCGGTAGTCATTCTCGGGGAGAGAGTGCTTCGCTCAGGACGGGGATCCGCCTATCTTCTGCGCTATACGAGAGAGGTGGCGACGCGGATTGAACGGTGGCAGCTCATCGGGGCTTCGCTGCTGCTTATCGGGATGACGGTGGGAGTGGTGATTGCGCGGCGTCCGCATGAGGCCTTGCGCGTGTGGCGGTGGGAAATTGTCGAGCCGTTGCTCTACGTGCTGCTGGTGACGGCGTTCGTGCGCTCAGCACGGATGGCACGCTGGCTTGTCTGGTCGTTTTTAGGATCGGCGCTGCTAGTGGCAGTGCTCGCCGCCGTTCAGGTATTGTGGCTGCATGTTACCTTTGCGTCGCTTGCGCAGGGCAGTGTATTGATCCCTTACAGCGTGCCAGGTGGTGGTGTTCCGCGGGCGACGGCATTCATCTTTATCAGCGGTAATACCTTGGGGACGTGGTTGGCGCGTGCGCTGCCCCTGGCGCTCGCACTCGCCGTGGCGGGTGGAGGCAGCAAAGATGGTTGGATGCGGCGCGAGCGGCTGGCTGCTGTAGTCTGTGGTGTCGCGTGTGTGCTTGCGTTGGTGTGGAGTGCGTCGCGGGGCGCGTGGATCGCGGCGGGGCTGGCGTGTCTTGTCGTAGCGTGTTTGGTGTGGCGGCGCTTGCTGTGGCCGGTGGCCGCGGTCGGAGTGGTGGGGCTGCTGGTCGCGTTGTGGCAGCGCGAGACGCTTGCGGCAGTGTTGCTGGGGGGGCATGGTGGGACGGGTGAAGTGCGTGTGCTGGTCTGGCTGGCCGCGTGGCATATGATCCGCGATCATATGGTGCTGGGTATAGGGCCGGACCAGTTCCTCTATTACTATAGCAATCTCTACACGAGTCATCCGTATTGGATCACCGTGCTCAACGGGCATACTACGCTGGCGGCTCGTGAGCCTGACCT
>DASVOW010000850.1:0-3186 GCA_036383155.1 Ktedonobacterales bacterium | reverse complement strand
GGCGAAACGGCCTCCGGACGCCCTGTCGTGACGTAGGACCAGTAGACCAGTTTGCCGTTGTCGTAGAAGCGCGCCGTCTGCTCGCGGAGCGACACCACGATATTCTTGCCGCTCATGATGCCATAATGCTGCATTAGCTGCAGATCGGTCTGATGCGGCTGACTGGCGGGGGTAGCGTCGTGCAGGTTATCGAGCAGCGCGCGCAGGTTGGCTATCATGATTTGAGCGGCGTTGTCCGCCGTCTGATACATTTCATAGTCGTTGTTCGCCTCGGCAGCATCTAACTGCTGCTGCACGTCGCCGATGCCCGAGCCCTGGTCAGCATATTCATACGCCGTCAGCGGATTCAACGCGCGGGCGTCATTGATGATCTGCCCTAGCAGCCGCAGGTCGGCTCGCGCCTGCCCACGAATCAGTGGGAGATTCATCTCGCCTGTCTGTTTGTTAATCAGTTGCGCCAGAGTCAGATAGTCGGCGAGCTTACTCGCGCTGCCCAGTGTCTGCACGTCGCTGTCATACTCTTTTTGGAAACGATCGGCATTCTCGCCGTATTGCTTCAGCAGGTCTATGCGCGCCTTGAATGATGCCAGCATCGTCGAGCCAATGTAGGGCAGCGCCTCGGTCTGGTCGGCCATGAGCTGCATGATCTGGCCGTCGATAACGCCGACGAGCTTCTGATAGCGGTCGGCGGAAGCGGCCTCGCGGAATGTCTGTATATCCTGGTTGTATTCGAGCTCGGCGAGGCTGGTGTTGATGCCAGCGGAGCGTACGGAGCGCAACAGAGCCTTGAAGTCTTGCAGCTTCTGATACGCTGGGCCAAGGGAGTTTAGCGCGACTGTTTGCTGGCGCACCGTCGCGTCGATCTTCGCGTAGTCGCCGGGCGTCTTCGCCGCATTAAAGTCCGCGAGCGCTTTATCGAGGCGCACCTGATACGCCTGGATCTCGCTAAAGGTTTCGCCTCGCCGTGTATTGAGCGCTGTGGTGAACGCTTGTAGGTCGCTCTGGAGCTGCTGGCGCAGCGTCTGTGAAGCGGTTTGCTCGATGCCCGTGAGCTGCGTATAGAGCAACATATAGTTCGAGGCGGCGTTCTGATAGTTGTAGCCCCAGCCGCCTTCGCCGGAAGCAATGCTCTGCTCCTGCTTTTCGATAGGGCCGAGCATCGAGTCGGGCAGGCCGAGGTCATGCCGCGCGTGCTGCAGCTCATGGTCGAGCTTGGCCTTATTCTGCTGCGCCGCCATCTGGTTCGCATCAGGTGCACAGGCACTTAGCACCGTCGTCAACGCTAGCGCTACCGTCGCCACGAGCAGGAGAAGCGAAATTCCTCTCCTCCCGCGCTCCACCTTCCCCAAAGCCGTGTGCCGTTGAAACATCACCGGCTCTTCCTCCTCCATAGCGTGCCTACGGCAGTGCATATCAGGCTGATAGAAAATATGCGACCATGCGCCGTGAGTGCATATATCGCGCCAAGCGGGCATAAAGTAGCATAGGGACTATGCGCGTCTATTCTAGAGTTAGTACGTTTGCTTGCGGCAGCCAGTAACTTCAAAAACAAAAGGATGGTGGCATTAGCTCACCGCGCTCCACGAAGCCTCGCGATGATACAGTCGGGCGATTGCACTCCAGATAAGTGCAATCGCCCGAACGAAAAACCGGCAAGACGAATTCACGAGGCTAATTCATGCCAAATGGCGGGCCGCCCATGCCGCCCATACCACCCATACCGCCGAGTTGGCGCGCCAGGCGCCCCATGCGACCGCGGCCTTGGCCGCCCTTCTGCAGCGCCATCATCTGCTTCATCATTTTCTGGGCATCTTTGAACTGCGCCAGTAGTTGATTGACATCCTGCGGGGTGGTGCCACTGCCCCGCGCGATACGTCGCTTGCGGCTGCCATTAATGAGATCGGGATTGCGACGCTCTTGCATGGTCATCGAGAGGATGATCGCTTCGACAGGCTTGAATTGATCCTCCTCCAGCGCAGCCTTGACCTCCGGAGCACTTAATGCCTTGCCCATGCCGGGAATCATCTCCAGCAGCGACGAGAATGAGCCCATCTTGCGCACCGACCGCATCTGCTGCAAGAAGTCCTCAAGGTCGAACTCGCCCTTGCCCATCTTCTTTTGCATAGCAATCGCTTGATTCTCGTCGATCTGCTCGCGCGCTTTCTCGATGAGCGACATCACGTCGCCCATGCCCAGAATGCGGGTGGCGAGCCGGTCGGCGTAGAAAGGCTCCAGCGCGTCGGTCTTTTCGCCCGTTCCCATGAACTTGATGGGCACACCCGTCACCTGACGCACTGACAGCGCGGCGCCACCGCGAGCATCGCCATCCATCTTCGTCAGGATAAGTCCGGTCAGGCCAACCGTCTTATTGAATTCATCGGCAACACGCACCGCATCCTGGCCAGTCATTGCGTCGACTACCAGCAACACTTCCTGCGGCTGCGTGCGCTCGCGGATCTGCGCCACCTCGTGCATCAGTGTCTCATCGATGTGCAGACGTCCGGCGGTATCGAGAATGAGCATGGTGAGCGCCTGCTCGCGCGCCCAGCGCACGGCACGCTGAGTGATGTCCACTGGCTTGTTGCCCTGTGGCTCGGAATAGACGGGGATGTCGAGCTGTCGACCAAGCTGCTGGAGCTGTTGCACGGCAGCCGGGCGCTGCATATCCGCCGCGACCATGCCTGGCTTCTGCCCCTGTTTGCGGAAGTATGCCGCTAGCTTGGCCGCATGCGTCGTCTTGCCGGAGCCCTGCAGGCCGACCAACATGAGAATCGTCGGCGGCGCGCCAGCGAACTGAATCTTGGGCTTGGTTGCATCCTCCGCGCCGCCGAGCATCTCGACCAGCTCGTCGTGGACAATGCCGATCACCATCTGTGCCGGCGTCAGGCTCTGCAAGACCTCCTGACCCAAGGCGCGCTCCTGCACCCGTGTCACAAATTGCTTGACCAGCTTGAAGTTCACATCGGCTTCGAGCAACGCCTGACGCACCTCGCGCATGGCGTCGGTGACATCCTTTTCGGTAATCTTTCCTTTACCGCGCATGCGGTCGAAGATACTATCGAGCCGCTGCGAGAGACTTTCGAACATATGAAAACCTCCTCAGAGGGAGAGGGTGTGAAAAGCTAAAAGACAATACAAAAAGACAATACAATCAGTATATCATCCGAGCCAACCGTAGCGGCGCAG
>DASVOW010000849.1:0-5645 GCA_036383155.1 Ktedonobacterales bacterium | reverse complement strand
GCGGGAACATGGCCGTTCTGCTTGCCGTCTACCGGTTTGGCGGCATCGCCAAAGATCGCCGCGAGCGGCAGAGACATGTCGCCGCGATTGCCCATCTCCTGCAGCTCGGTGAGCACACCGCGTGCCTCCGTGGGCCGGCGGATCAGCGACATCGCCGACGCGCAGAGCAACTGCACCGGGCTGTCATGCTCCACGAGGTCGCGCAGTGCCGCCTCACTCTGCAGCTCCGGGAAAGCATGCAAATCCTCAGTGCGCAGATCGGGGATCAGCTCACCGACCACGCTGGCAAACTCGCGCAGCGTAGCGTTGTCAAAAGGCGCGGACGGCACCTGCGCCAGGATCGCCTCGGCGTATGCCTGCCCCTGCTCCTCGTTGTCCGCGTCGATCAGCGACGCCAGCAGCGGGAAGTTGATGCGCTGCTCTTCGAGGTCCACCGTAAGCCACGCCTGCGAACCCTCATGCTCGATATGCGCCGGCCAATAGAGCAGCGGCGCGCAGTACATCTCGCCCTTGCGTTTCGCACCCGCCGACGGCCCCCGCCCGACGAGGAACAGCGAGCCATAGATCAAAAACTTCTCGCGCCGGTTGACGTCCGCCGCATTCTGCGCCGTCACTGCCGTGCTCAGTGGCATCTCAAGCTGGTTGGCCTGCCCCGTGAGCAATAGCTCCGTCGGGTCGGCGAAGATCAGATACTCCGCCTGATTCTTGTCGAGCACATTGGTGAGGATGCCGCCACGGGAGTCGGCGGCGAAACAATCGTGGTAGTAGCGGCAAACGCCGGAAAAGAGCGACGAGGTCGGACCACTAGACGGGCGGGCGGCTGATTGCTCCGCCCACTCGGAGACAGGGGTCATCCCCGCGCGCATAGGGACCTCTACGATAGTCGTCTCAACTGGCATGTCAGTCGAGCCGGTAACACGAGCGCGTCGAAATGTTGGCATGGTATCTTCTCGTCTCCCTCGCCGCGGCGCGGGCGATGATACCCACCACAATCCTCCACGTCTCAGCGCCCACGCACCGGCGCGGGGAGTATACGGTTGCTACCCTGCTAACGTCAAGCAACCTCCCCAGGATGGGGGAGATCAGGCCAGTACAACTGGGGTGTCCAAAAGCGCACCGTTCGTGCGGTGTAATGGATGAGGAGGACGCATGTGATGACGTTAGACGGCGTGATGAAGAGATGGGATGGCGCGATGCGGGAGGATGTGCAAGACGAATCAACGCAAGAACTGAGCTTTTCGTCATTCACCGCGCTGGTCGAGCAGCATGAGCGGGCGCTGTATGTGTTTCTCCACGGCACCCTCTCAGATGCGGAGCAAGCACGCGACCTCGTCCAGGATACGTTTTACGACGCCTGGCGCGCGGCAAAGCGACGTGCGCCTCCATTTGTGCCCGGAGCCCCACACGATGAGATTCGGCGCTGGCTCTTCCATACCGCCTATTGCAGAGCCATTTCGACTCGCCGCAGGAGACGATTGTTCCGCTTTGAGTCGCTTTCCAGTCCATCACGTGAGATCGACGGATTGGTGGGCAGCATCCCCTTCGAGGACGCGATTGCGGAGCACGATGCGCTGCGTGGCGCACTCGCAGGGCTTGCTCCCGAAGATATCGCCTGCCTCGTGTTGATTGTCGTCCAGGGTTTCACCGCCGCCGAGGCTGGCCGTATTATGGGCGTGACATCCGCCGCCACCGCCAAGCGCCTCTCCCGCGCCAAGCGTCGCCTCCTGAGTGCATACATCGCCGCCAACCGAGCAGGAGAGGAGCCTCACCCATGACAACGTCTCGCAACACGACGATTCCCGCTCCAGGACCACGTTGCGCCTCGTTTGCGCCGCTGCTCCCCCTGCTTCAACCGGGTCTCCTGAGCGAGGAGGATGCCGACCGCCTCCGCGCACACACCGCTGGGTGCGCCCACTGCGCCGCGTTTCTGCGTGCCTATGAGCAATTGGATGTCCAGTTGCGGCAACACATCGGCACAGTGTCACCTATGCCTCAAATGACCGAGGAGATTATGGCCTACATCGAAGAAAGCGATCACCCAATTGCCATCCGGACGCCACCTGCTCAAGCGCCACTCGCCATCCCACGCCAGCCTCGCGGACCCCTCCCCGCGCTGGCCATCGTCGCCGCCCTGCTGCTTTTCGTTGTGCTGCTGCAATCGCTCTTCGCAAGCCACGCTGGGAGATCGACGTCCCCCGCAGCACAGTTTACCGCGACATCAGCATCGAGCTATTCACCGGACCTGTCTTCGTGGACCAAGCGCAACGTCACGCTCAAGCGGGCACCTACAGCTGCTAGTGCCTTCTCGGGTGGTATTGTGTCGCAGTTCTGTTACCCCTCTTCTGTTCTCTCAAGCACAACTATCTGGACCATGACGGGCCATGGCTACGGGCAAGCGTACGCGCAAGCCTCATGCAAAGACGGCCGTGTGGCATACGGGCTGCTCAACTTGGCTTTGGATAGAAGCATCGTGCCAGGATTACCCGGAACGTGTCCGAAGTGGCAGGAAGACAGCGGAGGCGTAGCTGCTGATCGCCCTCACCCAGGCCACCCGGTGGACCCTCGCTATGCAGACGCGACTCCAGGCTGGCTCACGCTGCCTCCTGATATCTACCAGAAGGCTGCCGCTGGTTCGAGTGTAATTGACGACAAGGAGGTCGCTGGAACCGTCGGCTGGGTGTCAGCTAACCATACATTCTTCATCGGGCGCTATGGGGCGGCGCTCCAGCGACCGGCAGACGCAGTCGCGGTGACTGTCGCGGGGCGCTCCGGATGGATGACGCAGCAAGATGGCATGGTGGTCATCCAGGTTCCGCTAAAGCCCATGGAGACCTACTCCTTCGCCGGGGACGTTGACCCGGCCCAGGCGCACACACTGGCCGCTCAAGCGCTGACCCACCTCGACGACTTGTTGCCTCCGATGTCGCCCGCCGTCCCCGACCTCTCCAAGTTCGACTGCTGAGTGCAGCGTCCTCCAGGAGCGCGGACGGAGAGCAAGGATGCCACCTGTCCGTGCACTGGCTGCATTGAAATCGGCTTATAACTCAACCCTCCTCCTTCCATCCCTCTGCTTACACCCTTTGAATCATCCTGTATCGCGCAAGAGACAGCCACCGCCTCGACCGTGATTTCACGCTCCGGTACGCTGCTTATCCAGAGCCAAAACACGACATAATATTTTCTCGATGCCCAAGGAGAGCGAATTGGCATGGAAGATGCATTTCTGTCCATAGTGGGTACGCAAGCCAAGAGAGGATACTGCACCGATGTCAATGGACCTGAATCAGTTGACGCAGCAAGTCCCAATTCGCGTCGCCTCGCCACAACTCGTGGCGGCAAATCATATACTTGCTCTCTCCTCCGCCGAATTGCAGGCGCTCATTCAGCGCGAGGTCATGGAAAATCCAGCTATCGAGATGGAGGAGGTGCCCGTCTGTCAACAATGTGGACGTCCGCTACAGGGAACCTACTGTGTGAATTGCATGTCCACCGACAAGCAGCAACAGGAAAAATCCACCCTCGACCGCGATGACTTCGCCGATGACGGCTCCATCTGGCAGCAACGCACCGCCAGCAGTGGCGATGATGAGGAGTTCGATCCCACCACCCGCGTTCCAGCTCAGATGAGCCTTGCCGAGCATCTGACGATTTCACTTCAGGCGCAGTACGGCATCGAGGACGCGCCGATCATCGAATATCTCGTCGGCAATCTTGACGACGATGGGCGGCTGCTCTGCTCAGTGGAGGAAGTGGTTGACCTCTTCGACGTCAAGCAGGAGAGCGTCGAGCGCATGATCCGCTCGCTGCAATCGATGGAGCCGGTGGGCGTCGGCGCACGCGACCTGCGCGAATGCCTCCTGATCCAGCTCAATTATCTGGAGTCGCAGGGACAGCATCAACCCTTCGCTCGCGAGGTCATCAGCCGCTACCTGTCGCAGCTCAGCGAGCACAAGTATGGGCATATCGCCCTCGCCCTCGGCACCAACACCGAGACGATTCACGAGGTCAGCGAGTTTATCAAGCGCAACCTCAATCCTTTCCCGGCTCGTGGCTACCTCGGCAACAACCTCTCCAGCGGCGGCACAAGCGCCAGCTCAGTCTTACCCGACGTGATCATCAGCAAGCGCCTACTCGCCGATGGCGCACACGCCTACGACGTTGAAGTGGTGGAGTCGAAGCGCTTCTTCCTCAACATCAATCCGTCGTACGCTCAGCTCTATGCCGAGATGGGCAGCCACCAGGCGGCCCTGAGCGAGAACGATCGCCGCCACATCCAGCAGTATGTCTCGCGTGCCAAGCTCTTCATCTCCAACATCAATCAGCGCCGCCAGACGCTGAGCAAGATCACCCGCCACATCGTCGATCTCCAGCGCGATTTCCTCGACCGCGGCGTCCGCGCGTTGCGTCCGCTCACTCGCGCCCGCGTGGCGCTGGACCTCGGTATGCATGAGTCCACCGTCAGCCGCGCCACTGCCGCCAAATACGTCATGTTGCCGACCGGCGAAGTGATCCCATTCAGCAACTTCTTCGTTGCCAACCTGGGCATCAAAGACCTGATCAAAGACCTGATTGACAACGAAAAGACGCCACTCACCGACCAGGAGCTGGCCGACATGCTCTGTAAGCGAGAAATACCGGTTGCCCGTCGCACCGTCGCCAAGTACCGCGAGCAGCTCGGCATTCTCCCGTCCACGTTGCGGTGACCCTCGCCCGATGCAGCCAGCCACCCCACCAACCCCTCCTCTGCCCCAGGAGGGGATTTTCGTTGTCATCTCTTCCCCAGCATCAAACCTGCCGCACCGTCACACGTATACCTGCTACAACTACAAGACCACGAGCCTGATATACCTGATATAGAGCGCACTGTAGAAATGCGAGAGGCGGCCAATGGACATCGTTCTCGACGCGCCCATCATAGGAGTGACAGTCTATCCTGAGCGCGCGCTGGTGGTACGGCGTGGCACGGCGACGATAGAAGCGCCAGGTGAGCACATCTTGCGTGTGCTTGAGCTGCCCCAGTCAACCGTACAGCGCAACTCATTTCGCGCCACCGGAAGCGGACCCGCCGGTACGCGCATCCTCGGCATCGAGCAAGCATCAGAATTTCACGCCGCGCCGCCGGAGGAGACACTGAGCCGGCTGCGCGACGAGATCGCGCGTCTCAAAAGCGAGATCGCCCTGGTGGATGAGCGCGTCAATATCCTCGACGAGCAGCGCGGCTGGCTGCGTAATCTTGGCGAGCATGCTGCCCGCACTATTGCCTACGGCATCAGTCGCGGCACCGCCAAAGCCGAGGAGGCCGGAAACGTCTTCGCCTACTCCAGCCAGGAAGCCGAACGCCTCGTCGCGGGAAAAATCGACCTGAATCGCAGGCGCCAGGAGCTGCAAGACGAGCTGGAGGCGCGCGAGCGAGAGCTGCGCGAGTTGGGCGGCACCAAGCTCCCCGACCGCCTCGCCGCCATGGTGCGCATCTCCGTCACCACGCCCGGCGCAGTCGAGATCCAGCTCTCCTATCTCGTCGTCGGCGCGATGTGGCGTCCGCGCTACGATGCCCGCGTCGACATCGCAACGCAGCGTGTGCGATTGACACAGCAGGCGATCATCAACCAGCGCACCGACGAAGACTGGTCGCAGGTGGCGCTCGC
>DASVOW010000848.1:0-8837 GCA_036383155.1 Ktedonobacterales bacterium | reverse complement strand
CAGGCGAAAGGGAGCGCGGCGAGCGGCGTGGCCGGAACGATTTGCTGTGCGGCACCCATGAGCGCGATGCCGCCATACAGGGCGAGGGCGGCGACGACGCCCGCAAGCGCCGCAGCGATCACCTCGATGTGTGGGCGGAGGGCCGCCACGCGCCCGGCAAGCAGATAGCCGACGACGCGCGGACCAAATGCGAGTGAGAGATCGACGACGACGCCCATCGGCACAATGTACCAGGCCACGACGGGATACGCCTGGTGGACTGCGAGAAAGAGCGTGCGAAACGCCAGGCGCCAGATCACGAAGGTCAGGGCCAGCGCAGTCGCTCCACCGAAGGGCAGCGGCCACACGTCGGGGCGTGAGCTTGCTCTCTGGGTGCTGCGTCTCCCCAGAACTGTCGCGCTAAACGTCAACGCATACCCGAGCGCGAAGGCGAAATAGATGAGATAGAGCCAGTCGGGTATGCCACCCGTCACGAGCTGCTCAGCTCGCGGCCCGACGAGCCTCAAGAGCTGGGGCTCCACGTACCAGGGGGCGTGTCCGGTCCGCTGAAGCGAAGCCAGGGCCACCGCCCCGTATTCTTGCTGATTCAAGGCAAAATGGGTCGTCAAGATATTGCGGAAGCCGACTGCGAAAGCGATTGCCCAGGCGCCGAAGCCACGCGCGGCCGGTGAGGCTAGCAAGGCGATGATGACACAGACGTTGTACACGTCGGAGGGGAAATTGAGCATGAGGTGGGTCGGGGACCAGGTGGTGATGTCCACGCCGAACACCTGATGCCAGAGGAGGTCGAGTGGCATGTCCAGGATACCGATAGCCAGCGCGACAGCACCCGCTCGCAAGGCCGTGCGCTCCAGCCCGACCACGCGCTTGCGCTCACGCACGAGTGCCCAATAGAGCAGACCGACCATGAGGCAGACGCCCGCGAACGACGTGAGGTGCGGGGGGGAGATTTCGTCGAATACGTGACCGAAATGCCACGATACGTCCAGGGTTGAGCCGATCTCGGTGCAGGCCATGGCGATCACCCACAGGATGTAGTATCGGCGCGGCATCGGCTACCTCCATTGTCTTCGACGTGCTACGTATGAACGTCTGTTGTTTGGCCCATGCGGATCAGCGTGCGCATGGTGTTGTCTATCGTGCTTTGAGGTGGCCAACGGGGTTTGAACCCGATATCGTAAGGGCCACGATCCGCCGATATTTGCGGAAACATGCTGGTTGTGCGGCCTTTGCAGTGTCGATCTACTGCAGAGCAGCATCTACGGATGTCAGGAGGTGATGCGCGAACGTGCGAACCGACCTGTAGTGGCTGACTGGCGCATGTCTACTCCAAAATGCTGAGTTCTGTCGTGTGCTACGGCTGTTTGCTTTGGCGGGGACAGGGTTCCATGGGATTGGGATATGTGTAGTGTTTATGCGTCGTATCCTCTCGTGGAGCGGTATAACGTAAGCATGTGAGGTGGGCCAGGATTGATACGATGAGCCCGTGCTTGCCTGCCTCCCTCACACACGTTGGCGTTGCAGGAAGTGTAGAGCATGCATTATGCACTGTCAATGCGATGCCGCTCGGTTTGGCCAGTACCGGTATATCTCAAGCCAGGGGCGGCAAATATGTGCAGGTAGTGAGCAGCGACATACGGGCAGAGGAGCGAGTATGGGGACAGATGCAGCGAAGGAATGCGGCATCTCTCGCTTGCCATTAACACTGAATTTATGAGTGTTTATGGGTAGGGCGGGGGAGACTCGACCTCCCCTGCCGGGTTAGCGGCAACGGATTTTAAGGCTGCCTTTGGTTGTCTCACGCCATTTCTCGGCCTCTCCCACAGCGCAATTCATGCGGCTTAGCGAGCCTACCTGTCTCATGCAATATCATGTTTTCTCTCTGGGTTGGCATCGGCTTCGATTCTTACGCAACCTCGCTGATCCCAAAAGAGAACCTTGAAAGATTGAAACGTCTTCCCGAAAGCACCGGTCAAATATTCTACGCGGCGAGAGAGCGATCGGATACCTGTGTAGAACGAGGAAGAACCTCGTCCTACACAGGTCACCCACGGCTTCGTTCTTCGTCGTGTCCCGGCAGCATTCGGGTCAGCCGCGAGTGCCCCTTCGCGCTACGCCGCAGTAGGCGGTCCGAACCAGGTGGTGAGCGCGTCGTGAAGTCCAAGGTGGGTCGGGCGGGTGCGGTCTCCCACTTCCACCCAGGCCACATAGCCGTCGGGCCGAATCAACACGGCAGTGGGAGCAGTGACCGCGCCCAGGACCGGAAGCTCCCAACTACCAGCATATGTAGCGTCGATCACCTGGACTCGATCCGCCCATGGAGTGATATCGAGGCCGCCGGGCTCACCGAGGTTGAGCAGCACCGGCCGGGCAGCGTGCAGCAGGGTGAAGACCCGCAGCGGGCCGTTGGCGGTGACCAGGTCGAGATCGGGCATGCGCCGCCCGAGCAGCGGGTGTCCCTCGCCTCCCTCACCGAGGTCGTAGTGAATGTCCAGACCGGACATAATCGCGGCGAACCGCTTGCGCGGCTCGTCCATGCGCAGCAACTCCGAGACGACCTCGCGCAAGGCGTCGATGCGCTCGTCGGGGCGGAGGAGCGCGGTCTGCGCCATCGTGTTGCGCAGCACGCGGGCCGCGACCGGGTGGCGCTCGGCATGGTAGGTATCCAGCAGGCTTTCTGGCGAGGTCTGGTTGACCACCTGGGCCAGTTTCCATCCCAGATTCACCGCATCCTGCACACCAGTGTTGAGGCCCTGGCCACCCACCGGGTTATGCACGTGTGCGGCATCGCCGGCTAGCAGCACCCGTCCGTTACGGTAGGCCGCGGCCTGCCGGGCCATATCGGTGAACCGGGAGATCCAGGTGGGACTGTGGATCCCGTAATCCGTCCCGTAGACGGCGATGAGCGCCTCGCTGAGATCGCGCAGGGTGGGTTCACTGGTGGTTCCGAGATGCTGCTCGGTCACCATGACCCGCACCGGCCCATCCTCCAACCGAGAGAAGCCACGGATGCCCTTGTCATCGCGGCGCATGCCCCAGTCCGGCTCTTCGGCTATCTCGACCTCGGCGATCAGGCTGCTGGTGGTCGGATCCCAGCCGGGGAACGCGATGCCGGCTGCTTTACGGATCAGACTGCGTCCTCCGTCGCACCCGACGAGATAGTCCGCCCGCAGCGACTGGCCGTCGGACAGCTCGACGTCGACGCCGGTGTCGTCCTGCGCGAACCCCACCACTTCACGCCCGCGATAGATCGGCACCGCCAGCTCGCTGACCCAGCCGGCCAGGATCCGCTCGATGTGGTTCTGCCACAGCGCCAGCCCGTAGGGGTGGCGGGTGGGAAAGTCGCTGATGTCCAAAGGGATCCAGGCGAACCCTGCGACCTGCGCCACCTGCCCCTGCGCAAGGAACCGATCAGCGATTCCACGTTGATCGAGCACCTCGATGGTGCGTGCGTGCAGACCGCCAGCGCGCGAGCCGGCGAGGTACTGGCTGGCGCGCCGCTCGACAATGGCAACGTCCACCCCCGCCAACGCCAACTCGCCCGCCAACATCAGCCCTGTCGGACCACCGCCGGCGATCACCACGGCATGCTTGGTCATAGCCACACTCCTGCCGGCATCGCCGGCATCATACTGCGCGCCACCAGCGCATCAGATCCCTCGGCCGCCGCGGCGACCGTGTCGAACTGCGCGGCGACCAACGCGGCCGCGCGCCGGGGCAGGTCCGCCAACGGCGGTGGAGTCGCCCTGGTCACCAGCGGGCGCACCGGCTGGCCGACCGACACCAGCGGCACGCCGACACGGGCCAGCAGCTCCGCGAAGTCCGGCGGCGCGCATACCGGCATCGCCGCGCCGGGTGCCCGCAACTGCACCGCCAGTCCCACCAGCGCTTCGACGTGCCCGCGCGACCCATACGTCGACAACAACACGCGCATTTTGCTCCTCCCATGTCTGTAGGTTTTTGGCCTCGGCCAGCGATTATATGGCACGAGCCTGGGCTTGCGGCAAGCCCCCCTGTGTGCGATAAAGTAAAAGTGGGAAGGAGTGGGTAACCCTCTTTCCTTATCGTCTGCTTCCTTATCCTCCGCTGTGGACGGACAACCTCCTGGCGAAGCGGCGGCGCGCCGCGTACGGCGGTACCGTCGGCCCAGGCGGATCTCTCATGGCCCCATGGCCCCATAGCACCTTCGGCCAGCTCCGCCGCGCCCACCCAGCCGTCTTGCCGATCTATCGCTACCACCATATCCCCCAGCTGCTGGCTGTCCTCGACGAGGCAGTGGTCCGGCCACTTGAGCTGTTTGTCCGTCCAGGTCCCCTCGTCGAGCGTCCCTCCTCGTCGATCGCCGTGAGGCGCGCCGACGGCGCGCCTCACGGCTGCGGACGGGATTCACCAAGGGAGCATATGACGCCTCAGTTAGTGACCAACGTATTTGTCACCTAGCGGCGTCAATTTGGGCATGTCGAGCGTATCAGTGACCAACTTCACGCGCACAGGGGAGATTACGTTGCAAGGCAGATTGCCTGGATTCAAGGGCCCCCAGAAGGTGTTCAGTGACCAACTTATTTGTCAGCATACAACAGGCGCGATAGCCGCGATGGTCGAGGTGGCCTCCGTCGACGTGGGCTCCACCGGGGAGGCGGCAGCTGAGGCTGCGCCTGTCTACCTCACCTTCCCGCCCTTCCGGGCACCCGAACACCTACCCTGCCATGGCCACGTCCGTAGGCAGCTTGATCACAGTTAACCACAGCCGGTGCCACTGCCAACTGCGCGGAGGCCATCCAAGCGCACGCTGGACGTGCTGTCGTCTCGCTTGCCGCACTGACCCCGTTCGAACTCAGACGCAACTCGCGGACGTTTCCTCGGTTGCGAACTTGGCAGCCTTGTCGCGAGATACCGGTATATGGCCCGCTGAGTGCCCTGGTAGCCTTGTTGTCGCACTTCGCGGAAAAGTCGTGCCCGGTTATGACATCCCGCATGCCATCGTTCCAGCAGATAGGCTTTATACGGGTCCAGGCGCGGAGCGGAGTGCCATACCGTTTCCTGCGTCTCCACGCGAAGTCATGTGGCCGCCCGCCGGTTAGGCGGTGGTTGGTCAAGTCGGGACCCCAGGGGCGAAATAGCCTGAACCCCGCAAGAACCAACTAAGCGGTCTCACCTCGGATGCCTTGGGCCTATCATCTGGACTTGACCAATCACCGATCGTTGCCCCATTAAAGCCCACACGCGACCACCGCATATAGGCTAGCGGAAGTTCAAGAGAATGCAGAGCAGGCGGATGGCCATAGCGCGTAGAGAGTTGCGGAGTCCATCCAGTATCGGTGGTACTGGGACACGCTGCGATTGATAGGGTAGCGGATGCATGCTATGATGGGCCCGGCAATCAGGTTGAGAGACAGCAGACCTACGCGAGCCGACACGTCGACCTCTACCAATACCTGATCAGCAGCTCCGTATGGACGAGGTGCTACACGACCTGGAGGAAGGCGAGTTTGGCGCGCCCACTCCTCCACACTTGCTATGGGAGGGATTCGATGGCCCATCCGCCCGCGACCACCACGGCATCCCCGACGATCCGTCGCCGACGCGCCCTACTGACTGCATCGGTGTTCACGCTCGCTTCCTGGCGACTGCGTCAGATGTGGCGCCTCCTGCTTATCGCGGGATTGGGCAATATCGCCGCAGTGCTGCTTGTCTGTATCGTGCCACTCTTCACCCAGGTTGCGCTCGGCGCGGGGCTCCACGCTGTGCTCGCCGATCAGGGGGCCGGGCAGATTCGCGTCACCGCCTTCGGCACGGCGCCGACACGGCAAGACACCGAGGTCGTTCAGCGGCAGCTTGACCAGATTATGACGAACAACATGGGATCGTACCTGACCCAGGGCACGCCACAGTTTTCCGTCTCGCTGCCGCTCCTCCCGCTGACGACCGGCGATACCAGTTCAGCCGGCCAAGGCAACACCCCGCTCGGCGAGATACAGGTATTTGGTGCCGACATCGCGCAAGCCGCACAGCACTATACGCTCGTCGACGGGCGCCTGCCCCTGGCGTCCAGTCGTGACCTGGAGATCGCGCTGGCGCAATCCGATGCCAGTCAGCTCAAAGTGCGGGTTGGCTCCATCCTGCATGCCATGATCCCTGGCCCATCTCAAGCGCAATCCCCGACGCTTGATCTGCATCTCGTGGGCATCTTCATGCCGCCACCTGACTTCGGACGCTTCGAAGGCCAGCAGTTCATTGGTGGCCCGCGCTTCGGATCGGGGCGTGTCGACGTGGGACCAAGAGGCCCGAACTTCTACGTGGCCCTGGCCTCCAACGACACCCTGTTCAACGTCATCGCGAGCAGCGGATCGAGCTCGCAAGACAAGCAGGGTGGTCCACCACCGACGCTCTCATGGACCTACCAGCTCAACGTGTCGCGCGTCACCACCAGCACCCTCAACGATCTCCTCGACCGGCTCGGCAGGGTGCAGACTGATGTGCCCGGCCAGCTCAGCGGCTCACAGGGCCTGCAGGGCGTCTTCCTCGACTCGGGCGCCTATCAGGCGTTGGGCAATTTTCGCACTGAGACGATCGTGCTCCAGATCCCGTTGCTTTTGATCCTGCTGCAAGTCATCGCGCTGGTGTTGCTGTTCGTCAACATGATGGCCGAGGTGCTGGTGGAGCACGAGGCCGAGTCCATCGCCGTCCTGCGCAGCCGCGGTGCGACTCGGCGCCAGATATTCAATTCCTTCACACTCCACAACATTGGCCTGAGTCTGATCGCCCTTATCGTCGGACCACTCGCCGCAATTCCGCTGGTGCGGTTCCTCAGCCTGCGCTCACTGCCCGCACAGAGCCAGAACGCGGTGGATGCGCTCTCAGGCAACCCACTCGCCGTGGCCTATGGCCTCCGTTGGTACGTGTTGGTCGCGGTGGTCGCCGCCGGCTTTGCGATGATCTTCTCGACCAATCGCGCTGCCAGCAAGAACGTGCTCGCGCTGCGGCGTGAAAACGCCCGTTCGACGACCAAGCCCTTCTGGCAGCGCTTGAACCTCGACCTGATCTTCGGCGGCCTCTCGCTGCTCGGCTATGCCGGCTATTCACTTGCCATCAGACAGGTCTCGCCGCGCATCCAGCTCATCCTCTCACCGCTCTCGTTGATCGCGGCGCTGGTGATGCTCGTAGCGGCGGCGCTGCTCTTCCTCCGGCTGCTGCCCATTCTGCTCACCATCGGCTCGCGGCTCTCCACACGCGGGCGCGGTGCGGCATCAATGCTCGCGCTCACGCAGATGGCCCGCGCACCCAGGCAGCCGATCCGCATGACGCTTCTGCTGGCGCTCTCAACCGGCTTCACGTTGTTCACGCTGATCTACAGCGGCTCGCAGGCGCAGCGGCTCGTCGATGCCGCAGCGTTTCAGGTCGGCGCAGATTTCTCCGGGACCATTCCCGTTAGCGCCACCAAGAACGTCACCGTTGCAGACCTAACGGCAAAGTATCGTCAGATACCCGGCGTCACCTCCGCTACAGTGGGCTACACTGCCGACCTCACCCCAAACAATGATGCGGCGGGACTTCCCGTGAGGCTCTTCGCGGTGGATAGTGATACCTACGCCCAGAGCGCGTCGTGGACGGACCAGGACAGCACGCAGCCCCTCAGCACACTCATGGCGCAGTTGCGTGCGGCGCGGGCGACGGCGGCGAGCACTGACAGCGTGCCAGCGGTGCTCGACGACGCGACCTGGCAGGCCTTCCATTTGTCGCCAGGCGCGCAGTTCACGATGCAGCCGCCTGGCTACGACAGCCAGAGCATGCGGTTCGTGGCCGTCGCGCGCATCCACTACCTGCCCACGGTCTACGATAGCTTCCAGGGTGGCGGCTTCAGCGGCGCCAACGGCGGTGTGCTGGTGGACTACCAGAGCTACGCCGCGGTCTACGCGCACGACCTGACGACATCAGCAGGCCCGGCCGCGAACATGGCCTGGATCGCGACGCGCGACGATGCTGCGTCGGTGGCAAGCGTGCGAAAGGCATTGGGCACGGGCGAATTGGCGCTCGACAACCTGCAAGACCGCAGGCAGATCACCGACGCCGCGCGCGACAACCCTTTGCAGATTGATATGGCGAATACACTGCTCATCGGGGCGGCCACTGCGCTGCTGCTGGCGCTGATCGCCATATGGGTTGGCTCGTGGCTCAACGCCCGGCGGCGTCTTGTCAACTTTGCCGTCCTTCGTGCCCTCGGTACGACGCCGGCGCAGCTCCGCGCGATGCTCGTCTGGGAGCAGGTGATCGTCTACATCGCGGGCCTTGCGCTGGGGCTTGTGCTCGGCTGGGTGCTCTCGCTCACCGCGCTTCCGCTGCTCCTGTTCGTAGACCTGGTGACCGGAGGCAACTTTACCAACACGCCGAATGTGCCACCGGCGCGCGTGATCCTGCCCGGCGGCACGCTGGCGCTTGCCCTGGGAGTCCTCGTGGGGATCTGTCTTCTGGCGCTCGTCCTCACGATGACGGCCCTGGCACGGCTCTCTCTCGGCCAGACGCTACGGCTCAACGAAGACTGAGGGAGGAGACGCCATGGAAAATGCTCTGATCGCCTGCGAAAATCTGGTCAAAATCTACAAGGTCGCTGATCTGGAGGTGGTGGCGCTCCAAGGGCTGGACCTGGAGGTCGCGCCCGGCGAGATGGTCGCGCTGGTGGGCGCCTCCGGCTCCGGTAAGACGACCCTGCTGAACATGCTCGGCGCGCTCGATGTGCCCAGCGCCGGCCGCTGCATTGTCGCAGGCAATGACCTCACGCGCATCAACGAAGCACAGCGCGCCAACTACCGCTGCTTCACCGCCGGACACGTCTGGCAGCA
>DASVOW010000847.1:0-4009 GCA_036383155.1 Ktedonobacterales bacterium | reverse complement strand
TCCCGCGCGCTCATCCTCCGGCACGAGTGGGCGGCGTGGCCCCTTGATCCGCCGCGTAGACTCGTCGCTATTGACTCCAACGATCAACAGGTCCCCCAGTGCCCGCGCCTCACCGAGATAGCTCAGATGGCCG
Source organism: Ktedonobacterales bacterium (assembly GCA_036383155.1). Classification (GTDB taxonomy): domain Bacteria; phylum Chloroflexota; class Ktedonobacteria; order Ktedonobacterales; family JADMIN01; genus DASVOW01. The sequence goes on along the minus strand of DASVOW010000847.1, from coordinate 3,876 downwards.
AAATGCAGCAAATCGAAGACGCCATTGGTAAACACCGCGCGCTCGCCCTGCGCCTGCCGCTCCGCGATGCGCTCACTCAGAAACGGCACTGACTGTACCTCGCCCATGATCGCTGCCTACGCCTCCACCAGCGCCGTGACCGCCGCCGCCAGCTCCTCGGGCGTATTCGTCGCGCAGCCGATGCGCCGCACGACCAGCCCCGCCGCGATATTCGAGAGCACCGCCGCCTCGCCCATCGTCGCCCCCGCCGTCAATGCCAGCGTGAATGTCGCCGCGACCGTATCACCCGCTCCCGTCGGATCATACACCTCCGTCAGATTGGAGGCGGGTAAATGCACCGGCGCTTTGCCCTGCTCGAAGAGGCTCATGCCCTCGCTGCCCCGTGTGATCAACAGACCACCTGCCGCCGTCTCCTCCAGCAGCCGCGCCCCCGCCCGCTCCAGAGTCGCGACACTGGTGATACGCATGCCCAGCGTCGCCTCGGCCTCCGGCTGGTTCGGCGTCAGCGCGGTCGCCCCATGGAAGCGTGCGAGATCGCCATGCGAATCGACCGTCACGACCTTCCCCAGCTCCCGTGCCAGTGGCAGCGACGCCTCGATAATCGCCTGATTGATCACGCCGTTCTCATAGTCCGAGATGATCAGCGCGTCCACCGTCGGAATGATCTCGCCCAAATACTCGATGATATTGCGCACGCAGTCGTCGCCGAGATCAGAGCCATCGATGCGATCCACCCGCACGATCTGCTGCTGCACGAGCTGCGTGCCGCCCGCAAGCACACGCGTCTTGGTCGATGTAGGTCGCCCCGGCTCGCCAAAAATCCCCTCCATTTGCACGCCATACGCCGCGAGTCGCTGGCGCAGCCGCTCCCCCGCCGCGTCGTCGCCGATCACACCCGCCAGAAACACCTCCGCGCCGAGCGTGCGCGCGTTGACCCCCGGATTCGTCGCGCCCCCGGGAACCGTGTAACCGTCGTGATGCGTGAGCACCAGCACCGGCGCCTCGCGCGAGATGCGTTCCGGTCGCCCGATGATATACTCGTCGGCAACCATATCGCCCACGATCACGATCCGCTTCCCCGCGAATCGCTCCACCAGCGACAGCAGACGCTGCCTGTGCAGCCCTTGCGGCACCGCGAAAGGCGCCGCCTCACGCGCCTCATCGTCAAGTGTCGTCGCCCCATGCCCATTATGCCCACTGCCAGCATGGGCATCGTGGTCGTAATCGTTGACATCTGCCAGCGCCATATTAGACCTATCGTCACCACGCAACGCGGGATTCTTCGCGTCACGCTCACGCCTTTTCATTAGTTTCCCTTCGTATGCTCAGCGCGCCGCCACAGAAGCGCTCGCCACACGCGCGGCCATCCCGCCCGCAGCACGGCTACAGTGAAGCGCGGCAGAGCCAGCATACGCCGCCAGCGCCACGGCTCGCGCCATAAGCGATACAGCCATTCCAGGCCCAGGCGCCGCATCCACAACGGTGCCCGCGGCACTCGACCCGCCACAAAGTCAAACGCTCCACCCACTCCTACCGCAACAGCCGCGCCGAGATCACCGCGAGTGCGGGCGATCCAGCGTTCCTGTGCCGGCGCGCCATACGCCACAAACACGATATCCGCCCCCGCCTCGCGAATGCGCGCGCAGATCTCACTCTGCTCCGCCACTGCCGGTGATCCGGCAAACGCGCCCGCGATACGCAGGCCGGGGTATCGCGCCTCCAGCCGCTCCGCCGCCTGCCGCGCCACGCCCTCAGCCGCTCCCAGCAAGAATAGCCGATATCCCCGCTCCGCCGCCACCTGAGCGCACGCATCCAGCAGATCAACCCCCGTCACGCGCCCGCCCAGCGCAGCGCCTCCTAGCAGGGCCGCCCATACCACCCCCGCCCCATCCGCCACGACCAGCTCCGCCCGCAGAATCGCCTCGCGCAGCTCGGCATCATGTCGCGCCGCCATCACCATCTCAGGGTTGAGCGTCACCACCTGACAGGCACTACGCCCCCCGCCCCCACATGCTAACGGCTGCCCCTGCTCCACCTCCCTGCGCCCCGCCTCCACCCAGCAGACGATACGCTCGACCGCGCCTCCCATATCCACCACATCCACTGGCAGCCCCAGCACCATAAAGCGCCCAAGCTGCCCCCCCGCCACCTTGGAAGATCCTACACCCGTCGTCTCGTCGCCCATCGGCTTCATCTCATCTCCGGCTCCATCGCGCAACCAGCAACACCGCCAAACTGGAAATATCCCGGCAGCACACACACCATACCATGTTTCGCGCTCAAGAATACCGTTCCTACTCTGATATTTGTACGGGTTGGTAAACATATGGTACGTTGCCGCCATGAGCCCACTCGTGTAGAATCAACCATGCCAGAGAGCCATGTTCAAGACACTTCAGGACATGACCCTTCCTGCCCGACGTAATGACGTCATCGGGTACGTCCTGTAGTACACTGCTCACGAGACGCGTCCGCATCTAGCGGGACCCGCGACTGGAGGCGCCACATGCAGTTTCCCAAGCCACCCAATTTCTTCGACCACCTTCCGCGCTTCGGCGATCAGCTGCGCGACTACCGCACCTTGCGGGGCATGACGGTCGAGGAGGTGGCAGAGGCGGCTGGCTTAGCCCCCAAGGCCCTGCGTGAGATCGAGTCCGGCGCGCGTCGTGCCCCCTCTCCCGACATCGTGAAGGCACTGGTCGACGCGCTCCATCTCGGCAAGGACGAGCGTGAAACGCTGCTCGATGCCGCCGAGCTCGATGCTCCTTTCATCGATGCCATCCTTGGTCGTCACCCACCGACGAAAGCCACCCGGCCTCCCCTGGCAGCCGCCATTCTGGTCTTCTTGATCGCCGATATTCGCGGCTACACGCACTTCACCCGCGAGCACGGTGACGAGGCCGCCGCCCAATTGACGGCGCGCTTCGCCGACCTCGCCCGCGCAGCCGTTGAGCAGTGGGATGGCCAGTTGGTCGAGGTGCGTGGCGACGAAGTCTTGGCTGTGTTCGCCTCCGCCCGACAAGCCGTGCGCGCTGCCCACGACTTGCAGTCGCGCTGGGTTGACGAAGTGCATGCCCATCCCGACCTCCCCGTGGGTATCGGTATCGGCCTCGATCTGGGCGAGGCGGTCCCCGTGGACGAGGGCTATCGCGGGGCGGCGCTCAATCGGGCAGCTCGTCTGTGCAGCCTCGCGCAACCCGGTGAAGTGCTCGTCTCGACAGGAGTGGCCTATGTCGTTCCGGAAGGGAACGGCATTCGGTTCGTGCCGCGCGGCCAGGAGCAGCTCAAAGGCTACGACGCCCCCGTCCCTATCCTGCTGGCATCGCCCGCCCCCGCCTCCGTGATCGAAGCCGACGAAGCCCCCTCTCGCGACGAGTAGCCATTCTCCTCTCATGCTCTCGTGCGCACAGGCGGGCTTCGTGGCGGCCCTCAGGCGCCAATTGACTGCCAATTGGCTGCCAGGCACTGGCCACCGGCCGCGGTTTTAACCGCTCGCTCCCACCCGCTGTCACCCATTCCTTAATCCTTAATCCATGAATTCATCTGCCCTCCCATCCATCACCGCTCGCCTCGCACGAGTCAAAAACGAAAAAAAGACGACTGATCGACGAAAAAGAGACGACAAACAAACGAGAAAAAACGCAGACAACCCTCCAGTCCCGATCTATACTACCGATGTAGAACATTATTTCGCATGTGGCCACCGTACCCACTCGGCACACACTCGCTCTATCTGAACCTGCGGAGGCAGGTTTCGCGGCACGAAGTGCCTTCAGGCGCGATTTCAACCGCCGGCTCGCAACCGCCGACCATCGCTCGCTTCCAATCGCCGACAACCGCCGACCCAATATCGAAACCCACCACACACATCGAAAG
>DASVOW010000846.1:0-3536 GCA_036383155.1 Ktedonobacterales bacterium | reverse complement strand
ATGGAGAAACGCTACCTGCGGCCAGATGGCTCGGTAGTGTGGGGCGAGCTGACGGGATCGCTGGTGCGCGACGAGCAGGGGGTGCCGCTCTACTTCATTGGCACCGTCGAAGACATCACGGAGCGCAAGCGGCTGGAGGCGGAGGTGGCAACACGCGCCTCTCAGCTGCAGGCCACCTTCGACGCGATCACGGACGGCGTATTGGTGCTTGCTATGGATGGCGCGATCGTCGATGCAAACGCGGCCGCCCGCCGGCAACTCCCGTGCGATCTGGAGGAGTTCAACGTGCTCTCTCGCAGACAGCGCGTTGAACTCTTCCAGATGCGCATCGCTGGGAACAGAGAAACGACCCCCGACGACTGGCCGTTCACGCGGTTGTTGCGTGGCGAGTCCCTCACGGGTGATGCGGCAGTGGACATACTTATGCGTCTGCCTGACGGGCGGGACTGCGAGGTGAGTGTGGGCGGCGCACCTATCCGCGATGCACAGGGCAACATGACCGGCGTCGTCAGTGTGATCCGGGATGTGACCGAACGACGACGTCTCGAGCGCCAGCGCGTGCACATCTTGCGTGTGGTCGCCCACGAGCTGGGGAATCCGCTGGCTGTCGCGAAGCTCACGCTGACGGGCTACCGACGACGCCAGGGAGCGCGCGCAGCAGCCGATCCTGCGTCCCACTCGACGACGGCAGCGTCCGGCGGCGCCCAGTTGCCAGACTATATCGACGATGCGATCGCCCGCATGCAGTGGCTGGTCGGCGATCTGACCACCGCGATCCGCTTAGAAGGGGCGGGCGAGCTGAGCTTGCGGCGCAGGCGGTTTGATCTCGCGGCGCTGTGCCGGCGCGAGGCGAAGCTGCTGCAGCGTGTCACGGAACGTGTGGTGCGCCTGAGGATACCGGCAGGGCGCGTCGAGGTCGAGGCCGACAGTGACGCGGTGGGTCGGGTGATCACCAATCTGCTGAGTAATGCCGACAAGTATTCGCCGGTTGACCGCCCGATCGCACTCTCGCTGACGACAGATGGCGAGGGAGAGGCCCGCGTGGCCGTGCGCGACCAGGGGCCAGGGATCCCTGAGGCCGAGCGCCAGCGTATCTGGGAGCAATTCCATCGCGTACCAGGGATCGACGCGCGTGGTATGGCTGGTGGGTTGGGGCTGGGCCTGGCGATCTGCCGAGGGATCATTGAGCAGCTTGGGGGCAGGATCGGCGTAGAGAGTCAGGTCGGTGTGGGCTCTACGTTCTGGTTTACGCTGTCACTTGCGCCGGGAGCACGTGGAGCGCCGGCACACTGACATATCGTGCGAGCGGGTCACGATGAGCGCGAGTTACGACAGCAGGTCAAGGGTCGTCTAGGATAGCCGGTCGATCCCTATCCACCCAACGGCAGTGCAAGCACGGGTGGTCCATTGCCTCCACCCTGGCCGGATGGTCCGCGTAGAGTGTGTGGCAATCGGGCTTTTTTGCTGAGAAGATGCTTGCTTTTCGTGAAACGATTGGATACGCTCTCACAGAGAGCTAACGACGACGGAAGGAAGGGGCCTCTTATGCTTGACGCTTCGACTTTTGCCTATGACGCGGAGGCGCTAGTTGAGCTTACCATCCTTTCGGAACAGGAAAAAGATGGCGTGAGTATTCAGGATGTAGCATTCAAGAGTCCGCTGAGCGGCAACGTCTCGGCCTATCTCATCGTGCCTCTCGACCCGCAACCCCGAGCAGGTCTGATCTTTGGGCATTGGGGTGAGGGGAATCGCGGGGAGTTTGTGGATGAGGCCGTCGCGCTCGCCAGCCTGGGTATTGTCTCGCTTTGCCTCGATGCTCCGTTTCGGCGGCCTGCGGAATATGAACCGGAAGAAGACCTGCCACAGGCCGATCTCCAGTGGATTGTGGACGTGCGGCGGGCAGTCGATATCTTACAGGAGCGCTTCTCGCTTTCCGCCGAGCATATTGGCTATGTCGGCCACAGCTTTGGTGCATCCTTTGGGGGAGTCATCGCCGGGGTGGAGCATCGCATCAAAGCATACGTTCTCATGGCAGGGTCAGCCTCAGCGACAGAGAGCATGCGCACTTCGAATCATCCCGTGATAGTCAGCGCGCGTGAGCATACACCGCCAGAGGCATGGGAGGCGATGCTGCTTGCCGAGGCTCCCTACGATGCCTGCCATTACATTGGTCAGGCGGCTCCCTCGTCTCTCTTGTTCCAGTTTGCGCGTCACGATGACTTTGTTGCGGTGCCGGATGCAGCGCGCTATTTCGCGCTTGCCAGCGAGCCCAAACAGATCGCCTGGTATGAGAGTTGTAATCATGAGCTGAGCGCCCAGGCACGTGCCGACCGGGCCATCTTCCTCTGCGAGCAGCTTGGCCTGCCTCGCCCACCCCAACACATTCTCGATCATCTCCAGACGCTCCTGCCACCAGTAGCGCTCGATACCTGACGGCGCAAACTCCAACGCCTGACGAGATCTATGCGACTAGGCGGTGATGTCGCGACGCTGAAAGTAGACGAGCCCGGCGATGCCCAAGATCAGTCCGACGGCAACCAGCAGAAGGAGCCTCCAGGGATCGTTCCATTGCTCGGCGGTGATCACCTCGGCACTGGGCGCATAGTAGTAGGGACCAAGATATTTGAGGAACGACAGCCTGTCTCCCGCCGTGCCAAAGGTCTGGCAGAGATACCACAGGACGACCACCAGTGTTGCTACACCACCGGCGGCCCGCCCCGCGCTCATGATGGCGCTCACCAACAAGCCCAGCCCTACCACCAGGAACAGCATCGCCGCGATGTCTAGATTCGCGAGCAAGAACCAGCGCCAATGCAGCGTGGCGTTCGGGAAGATCAGCGTACACAGCCAGGCAGTCAGGAGCGAGGTGGCGATAATGATCATAATCCCCGCCAGCATCGCCGCCCATTTTTCCAGGTAGAAGCGGGTACGACTGATGGGGCGTGCCAGCGTCAGATCGATGGTGCCATCCTCGATATTGCGCGCAATGCTGGCACCGGCAGTGTAGGCCAGCACGCCGCCAAAGAGCAGCATAAAGAAGCTGCCATACAATTCCAGGGCCAAATAGGCGGCAAACAGCGGCGTAGTGGGACTGAGACGGGCACCGCCGATGAGCGCACCAATGCTACCAGTCAGGTAGGTCTCGATCCTTAGGGTCTGGAAGGCGGGAAGGAGCAAGCCGACGAGCAGGCCGATGATCAGGATGTAGCCACAGGCGGCGCCCAACAGGCTCTGACTTTCGTGCAGTGTGGCAGCTAATACAGGAAACCCGCGCGCACGCGGCCTGGCGACGGTCGTACGCGGTGGCAGTGTGGCGGATTGAGCACTCATGATGGCCGGCCCTCCTGTGTGGTCGAGGTGGGAAGTGGCGCAGCACGCTCCGGCTGGCCGACAGTTCCGGCGGTGTAGAATTTCAAGAAGATCTCTTCCAGCGGCGCTTCCTCCACGGCCAGCCGCCGGATGGAATGGCGCGCCAGGGCTTTGATCACCGGGTCGATACTGCCGACGAGCTGCAGGTGATACGCGCCATTCTTTTG
>DASVOW010000845.1:0-5046 GCA_036383155.1 Ktedonobacterales bacterium | reverse complement strand
GTGACGGTGTGGGCTTCGAGCGTCTCCCACTCGATCTCGTAGATGAAGCGGTTGCGGTCCTCCACATCGGCGCGCAGGCGGGCGCTACGGCAGCCCTCACCGCGACGAATGACTTCCAGGCCGCGCAGCAGTCCCGCGCGTAGCTCCTTAGCCTTGCCGGGCTGCGCTGTGAATTCGGCGATCTCGACTACCATATGGATGTCTCCCTTCTGTGCACTTGGTCCGCGATTAGCCAGATACCCAGCTTTCCTCTATCTCAAATCCTAACATGTTATAGACGTGCTGCGCAGGAGCGTTGCCCTCGGTCACGGCGAGGCAGAGTCTGATGTAGCCGTGCTCCAGCAGCGAATTCATGCTGTGTTTGATGAGGTTGGTGGCAAGGCCGTTTCCCTTTGAGGCAGGGTCGGTCATCACAAAGGCGACGATTGGCGCCTGCCACATGTCGAAATAGGTGACGAGACAGGCCGCGCGGATCGTGTCGCCGTCTTCGACGAGCCAGGAGCAGTCGGGCAGCAACGTGCCATATGCGCCTGCGAATGTGCGTTGTATCTCTGCGCGGGTGCCGTCGGGTGTGTCGCCCTCGTCGTCGATGGTACCGCGATAGGCGGCGAGCATCAGGTGAGCCAGCCCCTCCGCGTCATTCGCACTCACGTGGCGAGCCCCAGGGATGGGGTCAGGCCTCTGGGGCGTGAGCGCGACGCACATCTTGTGACGCTGGTGTGGCATATCTGCTTCCTCGGGTGAGCGTGTCCCACGTTTGCATCGGACGATGCAGTGTACGATAGCCAGATAGCAGAGGCAATAGGGCGCAGATGCCGCGCTCTTTCGGGTGGATAGGTGCTTTCATACCAACTTCACCCGGGTACTTGTAGTTCCGAGTACTTGTAATTCGCGGTAGGGCCACCTCCCTCGCATTCGCGCCTTACCCCGCCCTTGCTAACGAGCGTCCGAGGTAAGCCGGAAGGTGGGCGGCGTATCTGACCTGTGGTGGCGGTGCCAACGATGTCCCCCTCAGCGCACGTAGCCTGTTACTATCAGGAGTGTCATCACTCCAGCCACAAGTACCGGGAACCCGAACATCCAGAGCATCACGTAGCGCGAGCGCCGCCGGGCTTCCTGACGCAGTTGCTCTAGCTCAGGATCAGTCTGCTGCTGACGGTATGCCCGCCACACTGGTCCACGCCAGCCACGCAACCAATCCTTCTCTGCATACATGTACATGTCAAGCGGGACACCGTTGACAGGAGGAAGCCGGCGCAGGTAAGCCTTTCCCTTTGCATTGGCTCGCAGTCCAAGCGCCAGGGTGCCCACGAACCACGCCAGCATGAACACGAAAAAGAAGATGTCCGACTGAAAAGCCATGACCGCCACGCACCTTTCTACCGTCAGCCTGCCGCTTGTGGCCTGCCTAGCGTATCCTTCACTTGGGTTTCCTGCAATGACCCAGGTGAATCTGGTATCAGGCGGGCGCGGCGAGTGCCCAATCTTGCGCGAAGGTGTGAGTAAAGATGGCGAGCGCGTGCGGGTCGGCGATCATCAGCCCTATCTCGCGGTTCTGGTCGAGCGAGGTGCTGGAGAAGTTTTCCGAGCCAGCGAAGGCTAAGGCGCCATCGGAGACGATGAGCTTGGCATGCATGTAGGGGGCGGTGAGGTAGCGTACCTGCACGCCGCCCCGCCTCAGCCGCGCCATGTCGTCGCTCTGACTCGGTGGGGACCCGGCACTCGGCGCGGGCAGCACCAGCCGCACCGGCACGCCGCGCTGGGCCACCGCGATCAGCGCGTCCTCGGATTGGCGGTCGTACATCGCCTCGTCTTCGAGGTCCAGTGTCGTGCGGGCGCTGGCGATCAGGCCGAGCAGGCTCACTCGCGCGTTCACCGGGCTGACCACCAGCCGGGGGATGTGCAGCCGGGGCGCGATGCGATCCCAGTCCGCCTGGAAGATGGCATGGGCATCGGCCACGTCGTCAGGATTGGTATCGAGCACGAGATATTCGCGGTTGCCGGTGGTGGTGCTGTAGCCGCCCAGGCCCGACGCGCTGAGGTTAGCCGTGAGGATGTATGCGGTGGTGCCATCGAGGAGCAGCATCTTGGCGTGGGTGTACTGGAAGGCTGGATTCGTCGCTTTGGCTGCTATGTGGGCAGCATTTAGTTGCTCCAGCATGTGCTGCGCCGAGGCGGCGCCGTCGCCGAAGGGATGCGTCTCCAGCAGCACGCGCACGTCCAGGCCACGTGCTGCGGCATCCTCCAGAGCATGGACGACGCTGCTGTCGCTTAGCAGATACACCTCGACCCAGATAGAGCGCTTTGCCGCTTTGATAGCCCGCACAATGGGGGCTGCTCCGGCGTCAGGCTCGACGAAGACCGTGACGCCCTGGGCCGCACAAGCGACCATCAGACACGTTCCCGCGCTGGTGGTGGATGGTGGGCTGATGACGGAGGCGTTGCTGGTGTTGCCAGTGTCGCATGCAGTGAGCAGCAGGGAGAGGAGGAGAAGGCCGCAGAGGCGATACGTGGCACTGTGCGGCCAGTGCCTGGTGTAGTACGGTTTCAGTCGCCCCAAACGCATCGACTCCTCCCCCGTTGCGGAGAGCTTGCTTTGCTCTCACCTGTTTCAACGGAGGAGGAGTCGATCTGGCACTCGACCGCGACATGCGGTGGGTGCCGGTGGTGAAATTGGTGGTTACTTGTGCAGCGCGATGAAGAGCGGCGCGAGCACCAGTGTAATCGTGCTGAGCAGCTTGATCACCACGTGCAGCGACGGACCCGCGGTATCCTTGAAGGGATCGCCGACAGTGTCGCCAACCACGCTCGCGGCGTGCGCCGGGGACCCCTTGCCGAGCACCTTGCCGTGCTCATCCTTTAGGTAGCCTGCCTCGATGAATTTCTTGGCGTTGTCCCAGGCGCCGCCGCCGTTGTTCATCACCAGTGCCATCATGATGCCGGTGATGGTGCCGACCATGAGCAGTCCCGCGGCGGCTTGAGGTCCGAGCGCGAGGCCGATGATGATCGGCGTGGCGACCACCAGTACACCCGGCAGCACCATCTGACGCAGCGCCGAGGTTGTGCTGATATCCACACAGCGGGCGTAGTCGGGGTCGGCTTTGCCCTGCATGATCTTGGGGTTCTCGCGGAATTGGCGGCGCACTTCCTGGATCATGCCCTGCGCGGCGTTACCCACGGCACGGATCGCCAGCGAGCTAAAGACGAAGATCAGCGTCGCGCCGATCAGCGCGGCGATAAAGATCGGCGGGTTAAACAGGTTGATGGTGAAGTTATGCAAGATCTCCAGATAGGCGCTGAAGAGCAGGAACGCCGCGAGCGCTGCCGAGCCGATGCCATAGCCCTTGGTGAGCGCCTTGGTGGTGTTTCCCACGCCGTCGAGCGCGTCGGTGATCTCGCGCACCGACTCCGCCGCGCCGCTCATCTCGACGATGCCACCGGCATTGTCGGTGATCGGGCCGAAGGTATCCATCGCGAGGATGTAGCCCGCGCTCATCAACATGCCGAGCGTCGCCACCGCCGTCGCGTAGATGCCGCCCCGACTGATCGAGCCGAAGCCGCCGAGCGCGCCAAGATCGGTCAAGGTGCCGAGGTAGTAGGCGAGGCCGAGCGAGATCGCTATGGCAAGCACCGGGAGGCCGGTATTCTCGAAGCCGATGGCGAGGCCGGAGATGATGGTCGTCGCGGGACCGGTCTTGCTGGCCTCGGCGATCTCACGTACCGGGCGATATGTGCCGGAGGTGTAGTATTGCGTGATAAACACGAACGCGATACTGTTGAGGATGCCGATCAGGCCAGCCAGGCCGAACGCCCACCAGTAGGCATTGGAACCGAGCAGGAAATAGGAGGCGCCAAAGATCGTGATTGCCGAGAGCGCCGCCGTCGTGTAGTAGCCGACGTTGAGCTGGCCCATGGCGATTTCGCCGGGATCTTTGCCACCGGCCTGCGCCGGCTCGCGCACCGCCGACTTGCGCACCATGAGGAGGCCAACCATCGAGCAGAGAATGCCCAGGCCGACCACGACGAGCGGGAAGATCACCCAGGCCGGGTTTGGCTTGCCATTGAGCAGCGCCACACCGGCGACCGCCGTGCCAAGGATCATCGCGCCGATGTTCTCAGCAGCAGTGGACTCGAAGATGTCCGCCCCGCGACCGGCGCAGTCGCCGACATTGTCGCCGACGAGGTCAGCGATCACAGCGGGGTTGCGCGGGTCGTCCTCCGGGATGCCGGCCTCGACTTTGCCGACGAGGTCAGCGCCGACATCGGCAGCCTTCGTATAGATACCGCCGCCAAGCTGGGCGAACAGGGCCACGAAGCTCGCGCCGAAGCCGAAGCCGACGATGGTTGCCGGCGTATTGATCGGATCACCGAGGCCGCCGAAGAGCAGATACACCACCGTGACGCCGAGGAGGCTAAGAGAAATTACCAGGAAACCGGAGACGGCCCCGCCACGCAGCGACACCATCAGCGCGTCGCCGAGGCCACGCCGCGCGGCGCTCGCCACACGGATATTGGAGCGCACGGCCACCTGCATGCCGATGTAGCCGGCAACGCCCGAACAAAACGCGCCGATCAAGAACGCTATCGCCGTCTTGATGCCTGTAAGTGCGGGATTCGAGCCGCCGGTGACAAGCGCCAGCACCACGCCGATCACCACGGCGGCAACGGCAGCCAGCGCGGCAATCGTCTGGTACTGCCGCCGGAGAAAGGCTTGCGCACCAGCGAAGATGGCATCAGAGACCTTGCGCATCTCAGGGGTGCCGGTATCATTGCTCAGCACCCATCGCGCAAGGAAGAAAGCGAAGACCATTGCGAGTAGACTGGCTGCGATGGGGACCGCAAGCCACCACAGGATGTTGTTCACGGGGTGTTTGCCCTCCTAATCTCGACCTCAGAAACATGTAGGCCAAGTGAGACAACGCTGCGCTGCGTTGAGGCAAGGCCGCGAACACGCAGCACGGTCGAAACACTGCCAAGCCCATAGGGATTGCAAGCCAACATCGACCTGAATCGACTACGGGGAGGGGAGGCAGTAATCGGTTCGCT
>DASVOW010000844.1:0-7659 GCA_036383155.1 Ktedonobacterales bacterium | reverse complement strand
ACAAGGGACGCGCACGGACCCTGTGGCCGTCTCGATCTTGCGTACAGCCGCCACCTTGTCGCCGATCACGGCAACCTTGATCTCGTCGCCAGGAACATATTCCTGTACCAGCACCGGCTGCTCAGGAGTGGGGATCGCGGCCAGTTCCCGTGGATTCCTGGCGAGCACCACGCCAACGCCGCGCCCGCCAATGTAGGGCTTGACGATCAGTTCGCGCTCTTCGCTGAGTGGTTGCAGCAGGCTGAGATTGCCGGTTACCCATGAATGTGGTGTTGGGATGCCAGCCGCCTCGAGCCGCCGCTCGGCGACGATCTTGTTGTGGGCCGAGAGGCATGAGAGATATGGATTGAGAATGGCTGCGCCCTGACTGTGCAGCACGCCCGCAAGGCTGAGCCATATAGCTGAGTGCGACTTGAGAATGTAGAGATCACTGTCCGGCGTGAACTGCGCCGGATCCGTCACAAGCTCATCCGCCACGCCGAGCTCGACTTCACAGCCTCGCTGGCGCAGATGCTCGAAGACGTCGACAAGCACGGGGTTGGGATTCAAGGTGGCACGCGTGAAAGCAAGCATGAAATAGATCTTCATTTCCGTGACTCCTCGTACCTCGGGCTCTCAGACTGGTGACGATGACTTTGTGTCGTCCGATGTCTCAAGTCTGCCCGAGTCAACCCCTTCAAGCCACGGAAAATCCGTAATATCACCCGTAAGAACTCCAGGAGAACGTCAAACATGAAGAATTGGGGCGTCAACCTGCTGGCACGCATGGAGGAGTTGCAGCTATCAGTAGACAGACACGCTCGTGCTAGCCGTGTTCAGGTGCGGCAGCGACGCACGGTGCCACTGCGAGCCATGGGGGAAGCGCGCGTCATGCACGTAGAAGGTACAGTCCTTTGTCCATCCCGCTATCTTACAACGCCCACCCGGAATCCCTATCCATGCCAAGGAGCAAACGAACACGCAACGAGGCGGGGGACATGTCCCCCGCCTCACCTTGCAGGTCGTAGAATTATTTGCCGTATTGCTCCGGTATCGCACCCCCAGCGTCTCGCAACGTTGGTCCTGCTTATGCTCTTCAGCGGCTGCAAGAACGGCGAGACACCCGGCGCGCGGCCTACTGCATCCGCCAGCCCGCCTTCGCGGACGCCGTCACCGGCTCCCCCTGCATGGCGCGCTTGCCCGCGGCATAAATGTAATCGGCGAGCAGCCTCGGACCATTCGGCACCCCCATATAGCTGCCGAACTTGTTCAGGTCTACCACATACGGGCTGCCCTGACTCATCACCACATCCAATCCATACAGGTCGATACCAAACGCCTGCCCGCAACGAAGCGCAATATCTCGCAGCTCAGGCGAGGGGTCGAACGGATAGCCAAGCTTATCCTCATACGTACGGATCGGCCACCTCCGTCGAATGCCAAAGATACGCTCGCCAATACGGAAGACCTTGTAGTCATAGCCATCCGGCCCATCCGGCTCGTGATAGCGTTGGGCCAGCAGGAAGTCATCGTCCTGCTGGTTCTCTAGTTCCTCAGGACGCCGCACCACCACTACACCCCGTCCCCTGGTTCCGCGATACGGTTTCATGATCAACGGGCCTGCATCGAGCAGCGGCGCGAGGTCGGCGGCGTTGGTCGTCATATACGTCTCTGGAACTGGAACGCCAGCCGCCTGCAACGCTCGCATCACGATGACCTTGTTGCGCAGCATCGCGACGATGGGATAGGGGTTCAGCGTCACGGCTCCCAGCATGTGGAGCGAGCCGCCCAGGCTAAGTGCTGGCTCGGTCCCCGATTTCAACAGGTACAGATCGTTTTCGACCTTCACCTGAGAGAGGTCTGTCAACTGCTTCTCTGGATAAATGAGGTCCAGATGTACGCCTTGTTCGGTCAGTAGCTGTACCAATCGCTCCATGTTGGGGTTGAGCCAATCCGCGATGACGCCGATGCGCATAGTTGCCACTCCTTTGCTCAGCAGCCATGTAGGGTTGGCTGCGCAGCCCCTAATCCGCCCGTAGTACATCCGTAGCACACGAGCAGCCCGCAAGCGAAAACCGATGTGTCACCGCACTCCACATGCCGCGCTCCGATTCAGCACACTACACATGCCGCGCTTTCAACAGGAACGGCTGGAGCAACTCATTCGCCTCTAGGCTGAAGGTACAGCCGCTCGCATCGCGCGTACCAGATCGATCCCGGTATCGTAGCGATCCTCGGGATGTTTCGCCAGGCAGCGGAGCACCACCTGCTCCATCGACGCGGGAATCTCCGCATTGAGCAGCCGCGGAAGCGGTGGCGGCGTGAACAGGTGCTCGCGCACCGCATCTTCCAGATGCCTGACCGCGAACGGCAACATGCCGGTCGTCATTTCATACAGCACGACTCCTAACGAATAGAGATCGGTCCGCCCGTCCAGCGTCTGGCCACGAAGTTGCTCGGGCGACATGTACGCCGGATCTCCAAGCAACACACCTGCACCCATGACCATCTCCACCGACGTGAGCGTGCTGCCGCCTCCTGCCAGTTGAGCGAGCCCAAAGTCTATGATCTTCACTCCACTCCCGCCATCCAGCATAGTTGGCTCGTCTGCACTGTTATCGAGCAGCAGATTGGTGGGCCGGATATCTTTGTGCACAACCCCCTGTTGGTGCGCGTGGGCCAGACCCTCCGCCGCCTGGCACATCAGGTTGACGGTGAGCGTCAACGGAAGTGGCTCGCCTGGGGGCCGGTGACGTAGCAGCGCACCCAACGATCCGCCTCGCAGCATCTCCATAGCGATGAAGCAGTGCCTCTCCGACACCCCAAATTCGCACACCTGCACGATATTGCGATGTCGCAGCGTAGATACGGTCTGCATTTCCGCCAGAAAGCGATCTGGGAACTCGACCCCGACGGCCACAGAGCGCCCCAGTATTTTGACGGCCGCCTCTTGCCCCGTGCGCACATGCCTCCCATGATAGACGTCCCCGGATCGGCCATGGCCGATGACGCCGTCCACATGGTATGAGCCTATGCTGTGTCCGAGCAGATCAGCCATCTGATGCCTGCATCCTCTCTCGATGGAATCCATAAGCGTCCGCGCGGATACACTCCTTACCGGCAACATCACGACGACGCGAGCCGGGCAAGCGCGCGCTCGACAAATGCCGCGTACATCTGCTCGCCGAGCGTGCGCAGCGTCGTGCGTGCGGTGGTCAGGTGTTCTGTCGCTTTGTCCGCCACTGCTCTGTCCATATCTAGCAGCCCAAAGAGGTAATGGATGCGCGCCTCATTGTAGGGATTTGGCATCGCCTCAGAGATGCTCAACGCCTCGCTCAGATGCTTTTCCGCCTCGTCCCAGCGCTGCTGCCGCATGGCGACCATCCCGCCTACCCGCAACGCGTCTATCAGGGCAAGGCGATTGTGCTCGGCGAGCGCGCGTGATGTGCTTTGCGCGACCAGTTCCTGTGCCTCAGCCAGGTCTCCGAGCTCCAGGTGAGTCCAGGCGAGCAGTGCCATGATGTGCGGCCCGCCCTGTTCTCCGAGGGAGCTTTCCCGCTCAAGCAGCTGATCCAGGCGCGCTCGTGCGACTTCCGGGCGTCCTTCGAGCAAGTCTCGCTCACTCAATGCGATGATCGCCGACCGCAATACCTGCAGGTCGCCGCTGCGTTCGGCCAGTGAGATCGCCTGCTGCAGATAGCGTGCGGCCGTGCCCCATTGTCCTTCTACCAGCGACAGATGCCCAAGCCCGAGCAGAGGATATGAAGACGTCCATGCCACGGGAACCTCGCGCATCAGCGTTGCCGCTTGCTCAAAGTCGGCGCGTGCCTGTTTCCAGTTGCCCATGTGAAAATCGAGCGTGCCGCGGCTGCACGTCAGGAACGCAATCTGAACCACATCTTTCCGTACCTTAGCGGTAGCCAGCGCCCTATCAATGTAGGATTGGCTCGTGGCAAAGTCGCCTCGCTGAATATGTGCCTGTGCCGCGTGGTTGAGCGCGTTCAGATGACTGGAGAGATCGCCAAGCGCTTTGGAGACCGGGATCACCTCTTCCAGCGCGGGCAGAGCATCCTCGGGGCGCCCGAGAGTGAGGAGCGCCGTGCTTCGCCACTGTTCCGCCTGCGTGAGCAGCATCTCGTTTCCCAGTGCTCGCGCGAGCGAGGCGGCCTCCTCGGCGGCCGCAAGCTGCTCTCGATACCGCCCCGCCGCATAGTAGAGATCGGCGAGCGCCACCTGCAGGGCTGCCCGTCCCGCCATTGACTCGTTGGATTTCCCCGTCTCCAGCACAGCCTGGATACGCTTGATCCCTGTCCCGGGAGTTCCCCGCCGGGCATGCACGCGACCAATCGCGGCCACGGCAAGCAGCTCGCCTTCGCGTTGACCGGCGACGCGGTAAGCCTGCACGGCCTGTTCCAGCATCTCTAACGACTCGTCATAGCGCGCCTCGATCCGCAGCACAGTGGCAAGCTTCTCCCGCGCGCGTGCCGCCTCCATAGGTCGTCCCAGCTCGTCGAGACGCGCGACCAGCTCCCGATAATATCGCTCCGCGGCGCTAGTCGCATGCATGGCATGCGCTCGATCACCGGCCAGCTCAAGATACCGCGCCGCTTTCTCACGCTCGCCACACCGCGAGAAATGGTACGCGAGCGCCTCTGGCTGCGCCTCTCCAGTCTGCTGCTCCAGCACCTCAGCTATCTGCCGGTGGAGCATAGCGCGCTGTGCTGAGCCAAGATCGCTCCACGCCACGTCACGTATCAGATTGTGGGCAAACTGATAGTGCTCATCTCCAACTTCTGTCAGCAGTCGCGCTCGGCATGCCGCGTCCAGCCCATGCAGCACTGCTGGCTCATCTCGGCCCTGACGCATCGCGACAGCCACAAGCGTTGCCCGGGCGATACCGCGATCGACAACCGCCGCCACCGAGAGCAGGTCGCGCGCCGCATCGGAGAGTAGAGCGACGCGCTGCCGCACCGTTTCGGCAATATCCCACGGAACGTCCTCGCGTCCGCCCTCTCGCAGCACGCCATCCTGCCTGCCCTGCGCGCAGCTCACCAGAAAGAACGGGACACCTCCCGCCCGCTCGATGACCCGCAGCAGCACCGACTCGTCCATCGCCGCCGTTCCCTGGAGCACGCCATTCAACAACTGCCGCGACTCCTCTGCAGTGAGAGGCCCCAGCTTGATCTGCGTCGCCAGGCCACCGCGGGCAAGATCGGCCAGTGCGGCAGCAAATGCATCACGTGGAGCGACTTCAGTGGAGCGATAGGCTCCAACGACACGTATTGAGGTGGCGGACGGCGCGGTGACGAGCGTCGTGAGCAGATCCAGCGCATCGGTATCCGCCCACTGCAGGTCGTCTAGGATGAGCAGCGTCCCCGCAGGCCCGGAGACATTCATGAGAAACCTGCTCACCGCGCTGAACATCAGCCTGCGCTCCTGCTCGGACGCAAGAGCCGCAGGCGCGGGGAGCACGCCGGTCTCCACCAGCTCGGGTAAGAGGCGTGCAAGCCATGTGCAGTGCTCGAGATCGGCGCGCAATTGAACACCCGTCCGGGCTTGAATGCGCGTTTGCAAGGCATTGAGCAGCGGCGCATAGGGATCCTGCCCGCCGCGCTTATGACAGCCGCCGTGCAGCACCGTCCACCCAGTGGCCCTGCCACGTGCCCCCGCCTCCCGCAGCAACCGCGACTTTCCGATGCCCGGCTCGCCTGCCAGCAGCAGCACAGGAGGTCCTTCCCCAACAAGGTGGCGGTCAATCAGTGCCAGTTCACGAGCGCGCCCCACACACGCGGCAGGTGCTCCGCCAGGAGACGCATCCGCCGCGGTGCTGGGCGCGGGAGTGTTGCCATCCTCCTCGCGCTTCCGCGCCACCGACTCGAACACCGCACGGTCGTGATCTGAGAGCCGCAGTGCGCGTATCAGCAGCTCGATGGTATCTCGATGCGGCGCGCGACTAATGCCCCGCTCTAGCGCGCTCACCGCTTCCACACTCAGTTCAGCGCGCTCAGCCAATTCCTCCTGGGTCAGACCGGCGGCGCGGCGATGGCGCCGCAGGAGTGTACCGAATGTGAGTAATTGGCCTGCTGTCATAGATGCTATCCTTCTCTATCTCGCTGCCAACCCCTGGCGAGCGGCTGTATCCAGGCGTGCACTATGTTGGGTGCCTAACTGTGCGCTCCAAACGTCAGGAACGCCAGTAGCTGAGAATGCGTGTAGGCAAGATCACCCCCAGCCTCACCTTTGACAGGATCGACAGACTCATCGCTATCGATGTCGTGGCCGGTCAGCGCAAGCTTCGAAAGGCTCACGAGCTCACCTGTAGTATTCGCATCCGCGGTGCCCGCGAGCACCTTGACCGCATCCTGGTCCACTGTTTGCAACCACCCGGTTATGTTCGTGGCGGCGATCTGCACATGTTCACTATGCATGCGAATATGAGGGCTGGCGTCGTCGGCGCTGGCCGCCAGCGCGGCGTGCTCCGCCACGCCTGCCAGATAGCCGTCCCTCCCCAGCAGACCGTAGCCGTCGCCCGTCGGCCATTGCTGACCGATATTGCACTCAGTTCCGAGCGGCTTATAGTTCGCTCCAGCGCTGCCCTCGATGATGTCTATGACGCTCTGGGCTCCGCACTTCGTCGAGATGGGATAATGGAGACCGATCCATTGCTGTAGCACGTTGGCCTGCTGATACAGCAGATTCAGCTGTTGCATGGTCCCCACGAGTAGCCCCTGGTGTTGCGGTGTGGTGGGAAACGCAACCAATAGATGCTGGATGTGCTGGAACGCATGTGGCGGGAATGCCCCCTCCAGCGCGACCGGACCTGCTGGCAATTGACCGTTCTGAGACTCGGTCGTGATCTTGATCCGGGCACCGGCCCCCAGCAGATTCGTGCCTGGATGCCCTGGGCTGCCATCACCCGCGTATCTGAGTATGTAGGTCGAATCTTGTCCAGCCTTGGGAACAAGCTTGCCAAGTGGGATCACGTGTTCTGTCTGGTCATTGACCAGCCACCCCTGATACCAATGCCCCTGCTGCGGAGACTGCATACCCGATACGCTGATGTTGAGCGCATCAGTGTTGTAGAGCCCGTTCTGAGTATTGTCAAGGAATGTGGCTTCCGCGACCGCGCCGGCCCCCACTGCTCCCTGCCCCGCTTGCTGCCTGTTAAACCAGGCAAACGAGCCGACGGTGACAGCGACAAGGAGCACGATGCCGACAATGAACGCGCCCGTGCCGGACCTGACCCGGCCGACGATTGGAGGCCTTGTACGGGTCGGCGGCTGCGCCATCGTTGCTACCGCGGCTGCGGGCGGTTGCGCAGCTTGCCCGGTCCCAGTCTCCGCCACTCCTGGCGGACCCGGCTTAGACGCGGCTGCGACGCTCGCGGGCGCGCTGGTCTCCATAGCCTTTCCGCCGGTGGCCGCGGGAGCCAGGTTTTCATGTCGCGGACTGGCTGTGCCCCAGTGCCCAGTGGGAGTCGTCGGAGCGACGGCAAACGCTGTCTGGCTCTGCGTCTTGGCGATGGCTGTGCGATAGGCATCCGCGAGCTCTCGTGGGCTTTGGAAGCGATGTTGGGGCTCCTTCGCCATGGCGCTGGCCACCACACGGTCGAGCGCTGTAGGCAGGCTGGGGCGCCATCTCCGCAGTGGCGGAATGCTCGCATGAAGGTGCTGCTGCGCG
>DASVOW010000843.1:0-2476 GCA_036383155.1 Ktedonobacterales bacterium | reverse complement strand
GAGCGCACCAAAGCGGCCCAACACAACGATCAGGCTCCATCGCTCGGCAGCACAGAAGGGGCAGTACTCCGCGCCGATGTAGAGTATCTGAGGCTTGCCGGTCGGATCGCGTAGTGGTTGCGCGGTGGTGACGCGCGAGAGTGGATTTGCGAGACCACCTGTGCCTACCGCAGCGATGACGGATGGGCTGACAGTGGTGATCCGATGGACGAGTGAAGCGGGAGCTGGCCCTGCACCGGCTATCTGCGCGTCAGGTTGTGAGCCTGCATAGATGAAGGCGCCAACGACCACGGCGATGATGACAACGGACGCTATGAGCAGACGATATCTGTGCCTGGGCTGTCTCGTCGGTGGCTGGGGCGATGGCCCTTCGCGATGTTGTGAGACGCTGGCTGCACGGTTGTTGCTTCGTAGCTCGGCTTCGATGGGAGATATGAGTTGCTCTGCCATGATGCATGCTCCATCTGTGTTTGTCTCGTGAATCAGACCTTTGCCTCTGCCTCCTCATCACGTTGGGGAGAGGACAAGGGGCGAAAGGGGCGCTGCTGGTGATGAGATGGACAATGTATAAGGTAAGGTGTTGCGATGCGTACTGCATGGCGCGGCGGCTCCTCATGCACTCACACATCAGGTTGATTTGACGTGAGTGATCTTGTGATCTTATGACGGAGCAGGCGCGGGAGCATGAGCCAGAGCGAGACGGTGACGACGCCGACGCCGATCAACTCGCTTGCAACTTGTTGTTGCGGCGCGGAAGGAAGCCCGGCCCAGAGCAATGCGGCGATGATACAGGCGGCGATCAACCCGCCGATGAGCCGGCGCAGCAGCGTTGGCTGACTCCACTTCCAGAGGCCACTAGCAGGCTTGCGGCCAACCGCATAGAGCATGTAGAGGCTGCCGACGACGGGTATCAGTAGCAGAATCAGCTGTATGATTGCCAGCGCCATGCTGGGGAGATCGTGGTGGCTCTGCGCCAGGGTGAAGAGCGTTCTCTGATGCACAAAGGCCACCCAGGTATTGGTCAGCAGGGCAGGTATGCCAACGGCCATGAGCACCCAGAGCATGAGGAGCATGGGGAACGTCAACAAGAGAAAGAGGACAAACGTGATCTTGACCCACCACTTCAGTGTGGGGAGTCGAGTTCCCTGCACGCGCGCGCCGGGTGTCAGACTGCGCAGGAACGGCGCGGCTTGAGAGAAGAAATCGGGGACGCCCGCGAGATCGCAAAGCATCCAGTATCCATCCATGCGTACGATGGGGGTGAGCTGGCTGATGATGGCGAAGTCAATGAGCAATACGGTTACGAGCAGGAATTCGATGTGGGTGACCTTGGAGATCACTATGATGGCGAGTGCAAAGAGCATATGGAAGTACACACCGCCGAGGTCGGTACGAACCTTAGCTGCACGGCTCAGCCGGTAGCTGTCTGTTACGTCGGTGTAGAGGGCAGGGTAGATAAGATAGATGCCTACGCCCATGGAGCGAACACGTCCGCCGCCATAGTGGAGCGCGGAGGCATGGCCAAACTCGTGGAAGATGGTGGAAAGAAGCGCTATCGCGAGTATGATGAGCAGTAGCGCCGGGGTGAAGATGGTTTCCTGCAAGGCACGTACGAGGCCATGCACACTGTAGAGCCACCATTGGGCGGCGACAGCGGCGACCAGGAGTGGGAAAAGCAGGGGCGGCGCAAAAAGAATTTGTAGCACTCTGGTGATTGGCTCGATGTATTGTGGGCCGAGCACTTTCAGGCGGAGGTTGAGCTGGAGCGCAGATGGTGGCATTGCCATTGATGGCGGTTTGTCCGCAGAGGTAGGCATACCTACCGGGGCCACGAGCCGCAGAGGGATGAGTCTTGTGTGGACGAGCTGTGCAATTTGTTCAGGAGTCACCGTGCGATCGATCGCGACACATACTCCCGCAGCGATCTGGTCGAGATCGTTGTTACCGTCCACTTGCTCAAGGGTACGGTAGAGCACTTCTGTGATCTGGATGAAGCGGTTGCCGCGCTGGACAAGCCATTGCCGGTCCTTGAAGCCGGTACTGGGCAAGACGCCGAGTAGTTGTACGTCAGGGGCGAGCGCAGGGCGTCGCGGAGCAGCAACAGCGGCTGGTTGCGTCGCGGCTGGTGGCGTTGATGCGGTGTGAGCTAGCGAGGGGTCCGCATAGGCATCATGGGTATCGTTCGTATATGGTTGTGTTGTTTCCGTCACCATGTGCTTCCTCCTTGCATGTACCAAAACGGTTGGGCCTATGCGAAAACGGGCCGGGCAATGCTCGGCCCGTTTTGCTCACTATCAGCAGAGTACGCTGAGATGCGTATGAACGCTGTAGGCGGTGGGGATTATCACGCGTGTGCCTTCTGGTGACACGATGTGATGTTCTTGCTCAGGATGTCCAGCACGCTGATGCCACAGAGGTTCGCGGCGACCTCGGGGCTCACGATGACGGTATTGCCATTCAGCAGGAACACCGTCAC
>DASVOW010000842.1:0-4742 GCA_036383155.1 Ktedonobacterales bacterium | reverse complement strand
CGTATCTCAGCGAGCTGGAAGATCTGAGCATTGGGAAGAACCGTCTGAAAGACATTCCACCGGTCGTGTTCCAGTTACATGGTCTGCGGCGGCTGAATCTGGCGGAGAACGAGATCGCGGAGGTTCCCGCTGAGATCGGCGGACTGGGACGGTTGCGGATGCTCGATCTCGGTCACAACCGCATTCGCGAGCTGCCCGTCGAGATGGGGGCGCTCACAGAGCTCGAGGATGCGCTGTATCTGAGCGACAACCGGCTGGAGGGGATACCTGAGCCGATTTTTCGCGATATGCGGCGGTTGCGCTACCTGGGCCTGACGCATCATCCGCTGGCGGCGCTGTGCTGCTCTCTCACGACGACCGCACCTGGATCATCTCCGAAAGGGAGAGCGAGTGGCTGCTTGTCCTGTGGGTGGCGAAACTCAGATGAGAGGCTTCCAATTCGACATGGGCGTTTGAGTGGGATACAATCTACCTCACGGCGAATGCGAACATTTGCACCTGTGCGATAGCTGTTTGAGCTGGAAGGTGCATGATCGTCTGGAGGAGTATCCGCTATGGGTAGCGCAACGACGGGAAAAGACGGTTTGCTCGCACGGATCAGGGCTGAGCACGAGAGCTGGCGGGCGTTGCTGGCTGAGATTGGCGAGGAGCGGATGGAGGAGCCGGGACCGATGGGCGACTGGACCTTTAAGGATCTGGTGGCGCACCTAGGCGGCTGGCGCGAGCGAACCATTCGCAGGCTGGAGGCCGGACCTGGTCAGGAGCCGCCGACCCCTTGGCCAAGCAATCTGACTGATGATGACGAGATCAACGCCTGGATTTATGAGCAGAATCGCGTTCGGGCGCTGCGTGATGTGCTGGCCGATTACGATGCGCACTTCGGGCGGCTCGCGGCGGCGATAGCAGCGCTGCCGGATGAGGATGTCACCACGCCGGGGCGGTTCGAGTGGATGGAGGGTGGGGCACTGGCTGAGGCCGACCTCTTTGGCCATCTGCATGAGGAGCATGAGCCGTCGATTCGGGCGTGGCTGGCGCAGTCGTGAACGGACACGGGATGTCGCATGCGGGGAGAAGAGTATTCTTTTCCCCGCATGCGACGAGTATACTGCCAACGCCGCGGCCTCACAGGAATTTCTACAGAGAGCATTGCAAGGATATGGCTCACGGCGCGACAGAGGAACGGCAAGGACTGTAGCCGCCAGCGCCGGTAATTTCAGCTTCAAGCAGCGGCCCATCGCTTGGCGGGGGCGATACACGTCATGTGCAGGTGACGTGCTAGCGATGAGTTGCGCAAGGTCGCGCGTGTTGAGCGATTAGTTTCAGCCCTGTCTGTGGTCCTTATGTGTGGACGCTCACGATGCGAGACGCAATGGGTGAGCGTCCTGAATCCATCGCAGGCAGGAGAAGACATGGATACCAGCACAAGACGGATGACATCGAAACAGAGGTGGGCGCTTGGACTGGCCTCGGTGGGGTCGTTTATGGTCGCGCTGGATGCGTTGGTTGTGGCGACGGCATTGAGCACGATCCGGCTACACCTGGGAGCCTCTATCGAGGAATTGGAGTGGACGGTAAATGCCTACACCCTGAGCTTTGCGGTATTGCTGATGACGGGCGCGGCGCTCGGCGACCAATTTGGGCGCAGGCGCATGTTTGTGGCGGGGCTGGGGCTGTTCGTCGTGGCATCGGCGGCCTGCGCGCTCTCGCCGAATGCCGGATGGCTGATCGCAGCGCGAGCGGTCCAGGGTTGCGGCGCGGCGCTGGTAATGCCGCTGGCTGTGACGCTGCTGAGCGCCGCGTTTCCGCCGGAGCAGCGAGGAAGGGCGCTCGGGTTTTTCAGTGGTGTGGCAGGGCTGGCCGTGCTTTCCGGCCCGGTGGTAGGCGGCGCGATTGCACAGGGCCTCGCGTGGCAGTGGATCTTCTGGCTCAACGTTCCCATCGGTCTGCTTGTCATTCCGCTCGTGCGCATGCGGATCGAGGAGAGCTTTGGGCCGCGCACGAGACTCGATCTGGGCGGCCTCGTGCTCGTGACGGGAGCGATCCTGGGAGTGGTATGGGGACTAGTGCGTGGGAACAGCGCCGGCTGGGGCAGCTTCGAGATCGTCGCAACGCTGGTGGGCGGCGTGCTGCTGGGAGTGGCATTCGTCGTGTGGGAATTACGCACGGATGCGCCGATGCTGCCGATGCGCTTTTTCCGCTCCCGCGCTTTCGCGGCCGGCAACGCGGCGGGATTCTTTTTCTTCGCGTCGCTGTATGGCTCGGCGTTCTTCCTGGCGCAGTTTCTCCAGACGGCGCAGGGCAACACGCCGTTTGGCGCGGGGCTGCGGCTGCTCCCCTATACAGTCATGCTATTCGTGAGTGCCCCAATCGCCGGAGCGCTTATCAATTGGTTTGGCGAGCGGGCGCTGATGGCCGGCGCGATGCTCCTGCAAGGCGTCGCCATGGCGTGGATTGGCTTGATTGCCAGGCCGGGTCTCGCCTACTCCGACCTCATAGCGCCACTGATCATCGCCGGCTTTGGCGCCGCGGCCATTCCCACCAGCCAAAATGCCGTTATCAGCTCGGTTGCGGGGAACGCGATCGGCAAGGCATCCGGCACGTTCAACATGCTGCGCCAGCTTGGAGCGGCGTTTGGCGTGGCGATTCTCGCCGCAGTGTTTAGTGGGGCCGGAAGCTTCCACTCCGCCCAGGCGTTTAGCAATGGGTTTGTTCCGGCGATGGTCGCTTCTGCAGCCCTGTCATTTGCCGGAGCGGTCGCAGGCCTGCTGCTGCCCGGCAGGCGTGTGGCGGTCACGGCGACCGAGGTGGCGCCTCAGCAGCCCATGCAGGTGGCTCAGGGCGCGGGTGTTGGCGGGAATGGGCGTTGACGCGCTCTACCGCGATCTCCAGCATCAGCGCCAACCGGATAGCGCAGGCCTGCCATCTATGACGTGATCGTGGGAGGATATGAGGTCATCATGAGCAAGATAACTATCGTCCGGTACACAACGAGACCTGAAGCTGCAGATGAGAACCAGCTGCTGGTGGAGCAAGTGTACGCCGAGCTGACAGGTGAAGATCTTGGTGGGCTGCGCTACGCCACCTTCCGGCTGGCGGACGGTGTGACGTTCGTACACGTCGCGGTCGCCGAGGGAGAGGTCAATCCTCTAGCGCAGACGGCGGCATTTGCGGAGTTTCAGCGGGGAATCGGCGAGCGCTGCGTCGAGCCTCCGGTGGTGAGTGAGGCTACTCTGGTTGGATCGTACCGCTTCTTGCCGAGGTGAATAGCTCCTCACGGGCATAAGAGGGGTATTGTCGTCGATTGACGCCACTGACTTGTGTAGACTTAGAGTAACGATTATTGCTGGTGAAGGCGTGTAGGTGGGACAGGCGACGCGCAACGTGCGTGCCTGTCTCGCCTGTCGTTATTCGACACGGGCAATCACCACTTACACGATATGAAAGGGTATCCCGGGTGAGCAAGTTCACCGCTGATATAGCCGATATAGATATGGCGCATGAGGTGACGCTGCTGGATCTCGCACGCCGGGGAGACAGGGACGCTTTCCAGCGCCTTGCCGAGCCGTATCGCCGAGAGTTGCAACTCCACTGCTACCGGATGCTGGGGTCGCTCCAAGATGCCGAAGACCTCGTACAGGAGACGTTTCTGCGCGCCTGGCGTGGGATTGACGGATTCGATGGGCGCGCCTCTTTGCGTAGCTGGCTGTATCGGATCGCCACCAACGCGTGCCTCAATGCGCTTGCCAAGCGCGCGAGCGCACACCGGATAATGCCTGAGACGCAGGGCCCACCGACCGGCAAGATGCCGGAGGGCGCGCCGCCTACGGAGAACATCTGGCTCGAGCCGTACCCAGACGCTCTGCTCGAAGGAATCGCGGACTCGGCGCCAGGACCAGACGCGCGCTACGAGCTACACGAGGCGGTGCAACTGGCCTTCATCGCGGCGATCCAGCACCTGCCGCCACGGCAACGCGCCGTCCTGCTGTTGCGCGATGTGCTGGGCTGGCCGGCTGCGGATGCGGCGGGGCTGCTCGACACTTCGGTGGCGTCGGCTAACAGCGCACTCCAGCGCGCACGTGCTACCCTGGAAAAGCAGTTTCCTAGCGGGCAGCCCGCTGCGCTGCCAGAGCCGGATGACGAGCAGCGGGCACTACTTGCTCGCTATATCCGAGCGTGGGAGGACGCCGATGTCGATGGATTCGTCGCGCTCCTGCGAGATGATGCGACTCTGAGCATGCCGCCATGGCCGAACTGGTACCGTGGTCACGAGGCGATCCGGGCGTTCCTGGGTTGGGTCTGGGCGACGGATGCATGCGGGTCTTCTCGTACCCAGCACTCGAACCGCCTCATCCCCATCGCCGCGAATGGGCAACCGGCGTTCGCGGCATATCGCCGCGACCCACAGACAGCCGAGTGGCGAGCGCACGCGATCCATTTACCTACAGTCCAGGGAGACGCACTTGCGGCTATCACATGCTTCGTTGTTCCGGTCGGCCCGCGGCTGTTCGCCGCGTTTGGCTTGCCGGATGTTCTGCTGCCCGAGGACACCGCGCCGCAGGTGTCGCGGGCGTGATGGCGGCGACCTATGAGTAGCCCCACTGTGAGTGTCGCGCTTTCGGCGAGAACGCTGTTGCGCTGGCAGTTTCGGCTCGCGCACCAGCGCCTGGACAGGGCAATCGAACCGTTCAGCGGAGAGATGCTTCAACGGCATGTACCCGGTACTACCGCACCGGTTGGAGCTT
>DASVOW010000841.1:0-7831 GCA_036383155.1 Ktedonobacterales bacterium | reverse complement strand
CTCGATGAATGGAGCAATCGCGCTGGCAGAGGTGCTCGGCATCTTTGGTCGCGAGGGACTGGACATGGCGTGTCACTGGGGAGGCCTCGATCGGTCGTGGCCAGCGTATGCCGCATTCAAGCTCTTTGGCAACTATGATGGGCAGGGTAGCAACTTCACTGGGACGTCGTTTGCGGTGCACAGCACGCATGAGGATATGTTGAGCTGCTATGCGACGCAGACGCGTGCGAACCTGCTGGTCATCGTGCTCAACAAGAGCGTTGATAGCGACCTTACACCGACGGTGCAATTGAAGAATGCCGGGGCCTATCTTGGCGGCGGCTCACTCAAGCGGATGCGCGTTTGGCGCGTCTGGCCGGACGAAGCGCAGAGCACGGCCGGCGGGCGACATATCAGCATTACGCCAGGCCCGGACGTTATCCTGCCGGCTGGCGTGTGGTCAGGCACTGATTCGGCGTCATTTAGCTACACCTTCCCGGCGTCTTCGATTACGTTGCTACGACTGGAGACCAACTCATGAAGTTCCTGCTTGTTTTCCTTGGCCTGTGGATCGTGGTGGGTCTGTGGGCACCGCCAAAGCTCAAACTGGCAGGGATGGTCGCCGGAACGGCAGCACTGCTCGTTCTCTTTTTCCTGGTGGCGCCACGCTATATGTGAGGCAGCAAGGCTGTTGGGTGAGAACGCTGCTCTATAGTGATGCAGCAGCACTCAGAACGTTTTTTAGCGAGAGAGATGGCACGACCGTAAACGAGGCAGAGCAGTGAAGCGTACGTACCGATTTTTTCTCTGGATTATTGGAGCAGCTCTCCTCTTAGAGGCTGAGGGGCCGCTCCTCGTCGACCCCTGGGCACAGCTCGCCTGGTATTATCATGCCGACGTCAGTAGCTGGCCGCTTAGCACATATCTACCCGTTCATATTGTGGTTAGCGTGGTCGAGGTTTTGCTCATTATTGCCGCATTCATCTGGTGGAAGCGTGAGCGGCGCCTCAAAGAGGCGTATCACTTCCAGCCGGGCACACTCATTACGCCATTGCTGGTGTTTGGGGGAATGCTGGCGTTTGGCGTGCTGTACGGCATGTCGGGTGGGGGGAATTTCACCTTTGCTCTGTGGGAGGTGCGGGGCTTTGCCATGATGATTGGGGTCTACCTTCTGACTGGTATCTTCATCCGCAAGGAAGGGCATCTCAATGATCTGGTCTGGGTCGTTTTGATTGCGGCAACCGGCCTGGCGGTCCAGAATCTCTTGCGGAGCATACTCTACCCGGCAGCCATCGCGGGGGATGATCTCGCGTTTGATCACATTGATTCTGTCGTTCTGGCTTTTGCATTCGTGCTGGCACTGAATCTCTTTGCGTTTGGAGGAACGCGCGCGCAGAAGCGCTTTGCAGCCATTGCCATCCCGGTTATTCTTATTGCGACTGAAGTGATGAAGCGGAGAGCGGCTTTTGTGGTGCTTGCCGTTGGTATCGTTGTGCTGACGATTTTCCTGCTACGGCTGCGACCGCGTGTCTTCTGGAAGGTTGTTCCGCCGCTGGCCGTCTTGTTTGCGATCTATCTTGCGATCTTCTGGCGTGATACAAGTATGCTAGGACAACCGGCGCGTGCCATCAGCTCGCAGTTCACACCCGATCCCCGTGATCTCGCCTCTAATTTGTATAGACTTATCGAGCACCAGGACATTATTCTCAACATCCAGACGGCACCTATTACAGGTTTGGGCTTCGGACAACAGTTTCGCTTCTACATTCCTGTTCCTGATGTTGGCTCCAATTGGCCGTTCTGGCACTATACGACGCACAATGCGGTGCTGTGGGTATGGATGAAGGATGGAGCAATCGGCTTTCTGGCGTTTCTGTGGCTGCTTGGGCGGGGGATCTTTGATGGGGCACGGGTGGTCGAGACACAGCGCGAGGAATGGGCATTTGTGGCACGGTTGCGCTCGCGTCTGGGCAGCCGCAAGGCTAGCGAGAGCCTCTGGAAGGAGGCGATACCTCTTGCCACGACAATGCTACGGCCCTCCGCGGCCGCGAAGAAGTATGCGACACGGCGAAAATCACTGCCAGTGGATGCATATGGGCTGAACGTGCCAGGATGGGAACGGACAGACAAATTGCGTTCGGTAACTGCTCGGCGAAGCGGGGCGGTCGCATTACTCGTGGCAGCCATCTGCCTGATTCCTATGCAACTGGTATACTCGTATGTCGATCTGGGACTGACCAGCGAGCGAGATATGCTGCTCTTCGGTCTGATGCTTGGTATTATCGGGCGAGGCGCCACATTGTTGGGTACGCGGAGTGAAACGCGCCGCACGAAGAAGGCGCACGAGATACCGCACACCTCAGCATCACGCACGCGACGTGCGTCAGGACGCGCGAAGTATCAGGAGATGACACCTGCTTTGCTGCTTTCACCCGAGGAGGCGCGGGAGGCAGTGCGCCATGTCGTTCGCACAACGGCAAACCCTCAAACACGTACGATATCGCGACCCCTTCCTTCCTCGTCGTCAACCCCTTTGTCTCATGGGGCAGATGAGCAGTCGGGAGTCGCGAGAGAACAGGCGCCTACGGCTGCACCGGCAGAGCCAACAGCTGGGATTCCAGCATCGGATGTCGCGACTGCTCCGCCAGCTTCCCTAGATATTCTTGGGGCACTGTCGCCGGGCTTGCCGGAGCAGCAAGAATCGGTCCGGGGGCAGGCGGGCGAAGATCGAGTGCAGCCAGAGCAGCCGGATTTACCATCAGGAGATGTGGGGTGGGATGGTGCTGATGAGTTATTGCCGTGGCAGAAGCGGCCGCACAAGCTCACATAGGAGTCTGGTATTAGCTTGGGAGATGCGGCGTTTGGGAGGCGAATGCCACGACAATCCCATTCGTAATCGAAAGCCGTGAGGCGGCGTTGGTGGCGCTACCTCACGGCTTTCTGGATTGCTGACGGCGGGTGTGTCGTTATGCGACAACACCTTTCGCTGCCAGCACATGCTCGATGGCTTGCACGCTCGTCATGTTTAGCATGTCATCCATCGAGAGGTGGATGCCAAAGGTTTCCTGTATGTTTGCCAGGAGACGCAACTGTGCAAGGGAGGTCCATGCTCGCAGTGTCTGAGCCGAGGCATCAGATCCCACATCTTCTGGGTCGAGGTTAAATGTGCTGGCGATTATCTCGCGGATACGCTCCTCAAGGGCGTTGTCCATATGTGTTGACTCCTCAATGTCGTTCATGGGATGTATTCGACGATGCTGCTAGCGGCGCTCAGCCACTACAGCCGCTTGCAGTGTGAGCCAGGACGGCGGGGCGACGGTAGCGGTATGCAGGTCGAGCTCCCATATTTGGGTGCCGTCTTGCTCCTCGCGTATGAGGCTGAAGCCGTGGTCGCGGTAGAAGTCGCGCGCAGGCGCATTCTTGGCAGTGGGAATGAAGACGCCGCGCAACGTTGACGCGCCGTGCTGGCGCGCGGTATCGGCCAGCACACTGAGCAAGGCTGTCTCGACGCCTCGCGCAAGGACGCGGCAGCTCATCAACAGCGAATCGATCTCCCATGTCTCGCCCAGATGCTTGACGATTGCCGCACCGACGAGACCGTGGTCGCCGAAGCGATCTTGCACTCGCACACTATACACCGAAGAGTCACCAGATGCGGCGAAAGAACGTACCATCGTCTCGCTGTGGCGACGAGTGGTCACGTTGAACTGATTTGTCTTGCCGATGAGCTGCGTAATGCGTGGAATGGCAAATGTATCGGCAGCCTCGACTTTGACCTGTAACTGGAGATCGGAGAGGTAGCCGCCAAGGTCACCGCTATGACTGGCTTCCCATTGCTGGCGCTCACGCCGGAGCGCGTAGAGCTGGCCACGTTTGCGGTCCTCGTCGGTCAGGGTTAATGTGTCAAAGTCGGTGAGCGCTAGCAATGTGCCACGGTAGAGCGCGGGGTCTTGCGGGAGAGCCACCGTCAACACCTGGGGCAGTCTGGAACGGACGAGAGCACACTCGGCGGGGTTGTCATCAACAAAGACCATGCTATCCAGGCCGATATTGAGCTCCTCCGCTATCGAGCGTAGATTCGTCGCTTTGTCGAGCCAGTTGATGCGCATGGCGGCGAAGTGGCTGGGGCGCAGCACCATGTCGGGGTGCTGCTCAAGTACCTCAAGCGCATCCGCTTCGTTGTTCTTGCTGTTGATGGCCAGAATCACGCCACGCTTCCATAAACTGAGGATGGCCTCTTGAAACGCGCGGTATGCGTTGCCGGGAGCCTCTTGCCCAAGAGCGATGCCGTGCGGCCCATCCTCACCAACGACCCCACCCCAGAGCGTGTTGTCCAGGTCGAGCACGAGACATTTGCGGGTGAGCCCTTTGAGTGCCTTGATGGCACGCATATATTCGCTCGTGACCGCGCCGAGTGCGCCTTCGCCAATGCCCATGCGCGCCATGAACCAGAGACGCGGATCGGTCACGTTGCGCTTGCCGATGCGCCCGTAGACGCGATCTTCGTCTATGAGATAGACGGAGGGAAACTCGCGACGCACCTGGTCGGCGAGCCCAGATGTGAGCGTCTGGAAGAGCTCAGCCTGCCCAAACTCATCGCGGAGGTCGAGCATGCCGATGGGCGAGTATTGCGGTGTGGCGAAGGTATGGAGCAAGACAAGGGCATCGGTACGCGATGTCAGCGTTCGTAGCAGAGCGGCCACTTCAGCGGTGATGCTGCGCGCCGCATCACGCCGCGCTGGTGGGTCAAGGTCGAACGGGGCGTCATAGAGCCCGGGAAACAGCGCACGCCCGTGGATTGCCAGGATCACGACATCGGGGGCGAAGGTGTAGAACTCGCTCGCCGGGTTGAGGATATCCTGCGCGTACTGATCGAAGGGGCCAAGGTAGAATGCGGGCGTCAGCCCAGCCAACCGGCAGGCAACCTCCAGGTAGCTGCGCACGTAGTCGAGGGTCGAGGAACCGAGAATCGCGATGCGCACGCGTTGTGGTGGCGCGAGATCAGGATGGGGCGGGGCGAGTGTCGCAAGCTTCTCGGCAAGGGAGAGGGTGGTCGCATGCGATGTGTCGAGGCGCGCGACGCGCACGTAGGTCTCGACTGCGGAGGATACATCGCCTGTCGCTTCATAGGCGCGCGCGAGAGCGAGCCAGGCGGACGCATCGTGTGGCTGCGCCTCGGCGATGCGGTGCAGGAGGTCGCGCGCCTGCGTCTTCTCGCCGCGCAGACGGGCCACACTTGCAGCGGCGGCCCAGATGGTGGGGATATCGGCTAGTTGCTGTGCGCGGGCAACGGCGATGGCCGCGTCTTCTGCTTGCTTGCGGGCAACATACGCCTGAGCAAGCGAGGCATAGGCTTCCGCAAGCTGCTGGCGAGCCTGTGGCTGTTCTATCGATGTGTCTGATACAGACTGTAAGAGTGCTCGCGCCGCATCGGGATTGCGGTGGGATAGATAGTAACGCGCGATGTGAACTGTCAGCCCCAGATCATGCGTTCCCTCATCAGGGGATATCATTCCAGCGATGTCAGGCATGTGTATATGCTCCTCTCGTTTATCCGCGCTGCGCTGTTTGCCATGCGACATCAATCAGGGCGACATCGATCAGGGCGACACGAAATCGGGTGACGATAGCAGCGTGTAAGAGCGGCGCGGTGCATAGCGCGAGGCTGATAAGCACCGTGACACGCTATGAGCAATTTCAGCGCAGCTACGTCGGTGTGGATTAGTCGTCGGGCCACGGAAGATCCATCACCGCCTTTGCGGGATTACCCGAAACCAGGGTGTTCGGCGAGACACTCTCGCTTACTACTGTACCTGCACTTATGACGCTGCCACGCCCAATGGTTACACCCGGCAAAATGATGGCACCGACGCCGATCCATGCGCCATCCTCGATGACGACGGGGCGCGTGATGATTCCGCGATTCATAC
Source organism: Ktedonobacterales bacterium (assembly GCA_036383155.1). Classification (GTDB taxonomy): domain Bacteria; phylum Chloroflexota; class Ktedonobacteria; order Ktedonobacterales; family JADMIN01; genus DASVOW01. The sequence goes on along the minus strand of DASVOW010000841.1, from coordinate 1,922 downwards.
GGCGCGAAGCGGGACCGAGCAGGTGTGTGCTGGTATAGATCGACACGGATGGTCCGAGCGCGACGTTGTCACCAATGGTGATGGTATCGTCGAGGTTGAAGAGGGGATTCAATCCGATGAGCACATCCGACCCGAGTGTGAGACGGCGGTAGATGTTATCTCCACCGCCCACGATGGTAATAGGCCCAAGGAATGATACACGCGCTCCCATAGTGATGCCTAACCAATGAAAAACGCGTGCACGCATCGTGTTGAGCGAGGTGACGGGAAGGAGACGCGCCAGGAAATTGGCGAGATGCAGGCGAGGGCGTATGGCAGCTAGAGCATGACCGAACTCTCGCTTGAGTCTCCGGATGGGCGTCTCGGTTCCTGGTAAACGGCGCAGTGCGACCTTTGTCGTCGGTACGCTCACTTTCTCTAGACTACGATGTGCCATTGAATGAGTCCTACAACCTTTACTTGCTTGAGAGAATGCTACGATACACCCGCTCGACGTTGTCTGCCATCTGCTGGGGGCTGAATCGCCGTTCTGCGCGGAGACGTCCGCGTATACCCATTTGCTCACGCAGCTCACGGTTGTCGAGCAGCATCAGGATGTTCTGAGCGAGTGCATCACTATCATAGGGTGGCGAGAGCAAGCCAGTAACATGTTGCTCGACCACTTCGCGCGTGCCACCATTGTCGAGTGCGATGACGGGCTTGCCCATTGCCATCGCTTCAAGATAGACCATGCCGAAAGGTTCTTCGAATGAGGGCATCGCATAGATGTCGGATGCGGCGAGCAAGCTAGCGACATCGCTACGAAAGCCTGTAAAGATAACCTGCTGTGTCAGGCCCAATTCGCGTGTGAGGGCTTTCACTTCTGCTGTATAGCTTCCGCGTCCGGGTGCTGCTCTTGGATCATCCTCGCCAACGATGAGTAATCGAAAGCTAGGGACGCGTTCCTTTACAATAGCCAGTGCTTTGAGTAGCTCTGAGTGGCCCTTCCAGTGAAAAAGACGAGCCATGATACAGAGCACCGGCATATCGTGAGGAATGTGATATTCCTGGCGAATCGCAGCTCCGTCGGTAGCAGGCTCCCACTGGTTGGCGTCTATACAGTTGAGGACTGTATGAACTTTGTCTGGGCTATATCCCATTGCCACGACTGAGTCAGAGACAAATTGCGAAATGCCTATCACGCCATCACACTGACTGAGCGACCAGCGCACAAGCGGGCTTAACCAGTCTTCACACTTGACATGCATGTGAATGATACTTTTCGCTCCAGTCGCTTTCGCCAGGAGCACACCATAGAATGCATCACGAGGTTTTTCGGTTCCGTGTATAACACCAATCTTATGACGCCTGATATACAGAGCAAGACGCGCAAGTGACGGCAATACCTCGAATCCCCGTATAGCACTCGACAATCTCTCTGTTCGCGATAGGTTATTCATCGTCGGGCCGAAATTGATGCTTAGCAGATGTAGATCAGGAATCTTCGAGAGGGCCGCGAAGGATGCTGAAGGGGCAAGGCCGGAGCCAGGATTGCACGCGGCATGCACCTGTACCCGTGTGCGCTCGAAGTAGCGCATGAGGAGACCATGAAGCTGTGAGTCGGCACCGAAGTAGGTCTGTGATTGCAGAAACAGCACGCGGACTAGATCCTGCTGACGTTGTCGTGTGTTGCTCCGCACAGCGGCATATTCCACTTGCATGTCGTTGGCGGTCATTGCCACACCCTCCCGATGACAGCACACAGCTAGAATTTTTGTATGACTTTCGCAGGATTGCCCAAAGCGATGCTGCGGGCGGGTATATCTTCCATCACCACCGCGCCTGCTCCGATGACGGCATGATCGCCGATGGTCACACCCGGCAGGATGATGGCACGACCACCGATCCATACATCGTCGCCGATGACGACGGGGCGAGAGGGA
>DASVOW010000840.1:0-4636 GCA_036383155.1 Ktedonobacterales bacterium | reverse complement strand
TGGACCGGCTGGTGCAGCGCAACGTGCTGGCGACGAGCGGACGCGCAGTCGAGGCATCCGGTGACGTCGATGTGCTGCTGCTCGACAAGACCGGCACCATCACGCTCGGCAATCGCCAGGCGACCGAGTTCATTCCCGTCTCCGGTGTCGGTGAGCACGAGCTGGCAGAGGCAGCGCTGCTCTCCTCGCTCCCCGATGAGACCCCCGAGGGGCGCTCCATCGTCGTCCTATCCCGCGACACCTACAAGCTCGACGGCAACGCGCCAGATAGTACGGCGATGTCGTTCATCCCCTTCAGCGCTTCCACCCGCATGAGTGGCGTCGATATCGGAGCCAATGGCGCGCAGCCGGCGAAACAGGTGCGCAAAGGCGCCGGCGATGCTGTGATCGCCTGGGTAAGCGAAGGTGTCGGCGCCATCCCCACTGACCTACGCCCGAGCGTCGAGCGCATCTCGCGCGCCGGCGGCACCCCACTGGTGGTCGCAGAGCGCATTGGGACCGAGCTACCGCGTGTGCTCGGCGTGATCTACCTCAAAGACATCGTCAAGACCGGCATGAGCGAGCGCTTCGGCGAGTTGCGCAAGATGGGCATCCGCACCGTTATGATCACGGGCGACAACCCGCTCACCGCTGCTGCCATTGCCTCCGAGGCGGGCGTGGACGACTTCCTCGCCCAGGCCACACCCAAAACCAAGATGAAGCTGATCCGCGATCAGCAGGCCGGTGGTCGTCTCGTCGCCATGACCGGCGACGGCACCAACGACGCCCCCGCGCTGGCGCAGGCCGACGTCGGCGTCGCCATGAACACCGGCACCCAGGCCGCAAAAGAAGCCGGCAACATGGTGGATCTCGACTCCAACCCCACCAAGCTCATCGAGATCGTCGAGGTCGGCAAGCAGCTCCTGATCACGCGCGGCGCGCTGACCACCTTCAGCATTGCCAACGATGTCGCCAAATACTTCGCGATCATCCCGGCCGTCTTCGTCGCCACCTACCCGCAGTTGCAGGCGCTCAACATCATGGGTCTGGCAACACCGCACAGCGCGGTGCTCTCGGCGGTGATCTTCAACGCGCTGATCATCGTCGCCCTGATCCCGCTGGCGCTGCGTGGCGTGAAATTTCGTCCGGTCGGCGCAGCCGCGCTGCTGCGGCGCAACCTGCTGATCTACGGCGTCGGCGGCATCATCTTGCCCTTCGTTGGCATCAAGCTCATCGACCTGATTCTCGTCGCCCTCCGCCTGACCGCCTAACCGGCAACAGAGTGGTACAGCGCAACGAGTACAACATACTACAGCATAAGAGAGTGAGCATACACCATGGCAAAGTCGACACCACCGGCTTCCAACGGTGCGAGTGGAACCGCCATCACGACAAATAGACCAGATCGAGATGATCAGACCCAGGCAACCGCGGCAGGAGAAGAGCAGCCGGCGTCCATGATGCGCTCTATGGCACGCCAGCTTCGTCCGGCGATCCTGCTGACGCTCCTGCTAGCCCTAATCGTCGGCGTGATCTATCCGCTCGCCGTCACCGCCATCGGGCAGACCGCGTTCTCAAGCCAGGCGAACGGCTCAATCGTCTACGTCAATGGCAAGCCCGTTGGCTCGAAAATCATCGGGCAATATTGGACACAGTCCAATTACTTCCACGGGCGCCCCTCGGCGACGAACAATCTCCAGGGCACCCCCTCACCCTACCAGGCTGACAACTCCAGCGCCTCAAATCTTGGCCCGACCAACTCCACTTTGATCAAGACCGTCGCGCAGCGCACTGCCGACCTCAAGGCAGAGAATCCCGACGTGCCTGCTGGCACACAAGTCCCGGTCGATCTGGTCACCGCCTCAGGCTCCGGCCTCGACCCTGACATCTCGGTCGCCGCCGCCTACTACCAGATCCCACGCGTGGCCAAAGCGCGCAATCTCTCCCAGGAGACGGTTCGCAATATCGTCGATGCGCATATCCAGGGGCGTTTCCTCGGTCTCTTCGGTGAGCCGCGCATCAACGTGCTCGAGCTCAACATGGCACTTGACGCCGCCAGCCACTAGCCTATCCGGCCAAGGCAGACGTTCACCACCATGCGAGCCGAATCGAATTGAGAACATGGACATGAGTGACACACGAGAGCATCCCGAACGCGCCTGCGACACAGTGCGCGAAATCATATACGACACCTGGGAGAGATACGACAAGAGTGACACGCCAGCCGTCACAGACGCCGGCGAGATCGATCCGTTCACCAATGAGCACGACATCGAATACTGGATCTGGGACGGCGAGGCGTTGATCCCCGCATCACCGGTAGAGAGCGAGCGCTTCCGCGAGCGCGAAGCGCTGCGGCGTCTCAGCTACTGGCAGACCTATATCAATGGATACGCTCATGCCCAGCCCAAGCGTTGGCACGCCATCGTGACGACAGCGCAAGCCGCTCTCGGGAAATGGCATGCGCGTCTCTCTGGGCGTAATATCTGAATAGACAGGTCTAGATGCCGGGTCATCGAATGATCCGGCATCTAACAACGGTGATTGCGATGAGTAGCAACTACAACGCAAAAGACAATCGCCCCACCCCGGACGAGCTGCTCGACCGCTACGGTCTGCGCGACACCGCCCCTGTGCCTGCAAAGTCAGAGGAGGCCAACGAATCGCTCGACTCCACCACTGGCGCCGGCCCGCACCGTGGACGTCTGCGTGTCTACCTCGGCATGGCCGCCGGCGTCGGCAAAACCTACGCTATGCTCAACGAGGGGCGGCGCCGGAAAGCGCGCGGCACCGACGTTGTAATCGGCTACCTCGAAACCCATGGCCGCCCGACCACCGAGCAGCAGATCGGCGACCTGGAGATCGTTCCGCGCAAGCGCGTGACCTACCGCAACATAACGCTTGAAGAGATGGACGTAGATGCAATCATCAAGCGTCACCCCCAGGTCGCCCTGGTGGATGAGCTCGCCCACACGAACGTGCCAGGCTCGCTCAACGAGAAGCGCTATCAGGATGTGGAGCAGCTCCTCGTCGCCGGCATTACCGTCATCTCTACCCTCAACATCCAGCACTTGGAAGGGCTAAACGACATCGTCGAGGCCATCACTGGCGTACGCCAGCGCGAAACCTTGCCCGACCGCGTGCTCGACGAAGCCGACGAGGTGGAGTTGATCGACATCGCGCCCGACGCACTGCGCTCCCGCCTGCGCCACGGCAACGTCTACCCGCCCGAGCGCGCCCAGCGCGCCCTCGAGCAATACTTCTCGATGAGCAACCTCACAGCATTACGCGAGCTTGCCCTTCGCCGCACCGCCGAAAAAACCGAGAGCCAGCTGGAAGCGCTAATGCACGGGCGCGACCAGTATCCCAGTGATGACGAAGAAATCGACGAGCCTGCGTGGAAATCGACGGCGACCGAGCGTGTGATGGTGGCCTTCGACCACCGTCCGCACGCGCGCGAGTTGTTGCGAAGCGGCTGGCGCCTGGCTCGTGGCCTGAAAGCTCCTCTGTTCGCCGTCACGGTCACTACCCAGCCAGATCGCCTCGCGGACAGCTCAGCCTCGGCAGAAGCCAAAGCCCTCGACGAGCACATACGCCTCGCCGAAGACCTCGGCGCCGAAGTAATCCGCGTCCAGGGGCGCAGCGTGGCGGAAGAGCTAGCGCGGGTCGCCCGCGAACACCATGTCACCCAGATTGTCATTGGCCAGCCAACGCGCCCGCGCTGGCGCGAGCTATTCGCCGGCTCTGTCGTCAATCGCCTGCTACACGAGCCAACCGGAGCTGACATCCACGTCGTGCCCCAACACACCAGCCCTAGCGAATAACCTGCCAACGGGCGCCATCCTACCCGTTGGCCTTTCCCTCGTCGATCTGGGTAAGCATTTCCGCGCGTAGCTGTTCATAGCGCTCATGGCGTCCAACGAGATTGTCACGCATCTCGTTCAGGCCCGCCAGCTTCTCCTCCACCATGCGGAGTTGGCGCTGCGTCAATTCATCCGCCTTTTCAAGCCAGGCCAGCTTGGCATGTGGGTCAGTAGCCTGACGCCAGGCCGTGCGCACCTGCTCGCGCTCCTCCTCAGCCTCGGCGATCTCGCGGATCTCCGCCAGCGAGAAGCCGAGCAGATCCTTGAGCCGCTTGATACGCTCCAGGTGCTGTATATCATCCTGGCTATAGAGGCGATAGCCGCCCTCAGTGCGTGTCGGCGGCGCCAGCAGCCCGATCTCTTCGTAATAGCGCAGCGTGCGCTTGGTCAGCCCTGTACGTGCCGATACCTGCTCGATGCGCAGATACCCATCCGATGGCTGCGTGGCCACCATCGCACCTGCCATATTCGTCGCAGCCTGTATGTCCTCATGACGGCGGCCGCTGCCTTCAGACGCCTCCAAATGTTGATCATGCGAGATCATAGTGTTCCTTTTGCCGGACCCAGCTGCTTCGATGCGATGGGCTCCTCCCGGCGAACGACCATCAAGCTATCATCACATCCCATTGCACGTAAGAAGATAGAAGCTCTATGTGCGATGAGGTACCATCTGCACACGCCCTCATTCTACCACAACTGCAGCAAACACCGCTCATTAGGTTCCCCCATCGGCGCGCCATCACCTTGACACCGTCCCCGGGCTAGCGAAACGCCAGCGCGTACCATACAATATG
>DASVOW010000839.1:0-3090 GCA_036383155.1 Ktedonobacterales bacterium | reverse complement strand
CAGCGCGGCGGGGTCGCTGACGAGTTTGACGATGGGCAAGTGGCGTCCGAGCACAGCCTGGAAGAGCGCCTCTTTACTGGGGAAGTACCAGTAGATCAGCGCTTGAGATTGCAGCTTCGCCCGTCTGGCGATTTGCTTGATGGTCGCGCCCCGGAAACCCTCGGCGGCAAACTCTTCGAGGGCCGCGTCCAATATCTGGTTTCGGCGGGCACTTGCCTCGGGCAACTCGTTTGCCGTATCTGTTGCCTCCGATGCGAGCTGCTCGTCCTGCTGTTCTGACTCACCCGGCTTGCCCATAGTGTCTCCTGTCGACTTGATTGACCGTTCAAGTAAGATGGTACACTAGATTGAACGATCAGTCAAGTGCCGCGGGAGGGGGAGGAGATGGAGATTTTCCAGATGCAGGTAGGATGGGGTAACCATTCGGCTGAGATGATACGTTATATTGAGAGGCGGGGCGCGTACTTATTTCTTGGGAGTGGCGCCACACCATTATCGGCATGGGCAAGACTGCGATGGTGGTGCATACTGCTGTATGTGTATTGAAAAGAGCAGATAGATCGGATGTGGGTGATGGAGTTGACGGGCGGGGAGGGAGATTCGATGCTGGAGCGACGAGGCACACACGGGCGTACAGGCAAGGGGCTCGGCCTGGCACGCGGCAGATTTGGGGTATTGCTCGCAGCGGCCCTCCTGTCACTGGCGCTGGTCATGTTGGCGGCGTGCAGTAGTCCATTCGGTGGAGGGGGAACGGGCAGCGACAATGCGAATAGCGTCACGCTGGCGAAGACGCCGTGGTGCGACAAGCCGCTCATCAACTTCCAGGATGACAGCACTACTTCGCAGGCCACTATCACGCAGTGGGAGCAGGTGCGCGACCAACTGGGCTTCACCCCGTATCTGCCGAAGACGCTCCCCAAGGGATCATGTCTCGCGCTGGCCGGCGGCTCGATTCACGATCCGATCTACGGCGGACACTTTAGCATTACGTACATCCTGCCACAGACCGGGCCGATCAGCTTCTCCGAAGCGCCCAAGCGCACGAACCTGAGCGATAAGGTGCAGTGCACGGAGGCGCAACAGACGCAGCAAGGCACGGCGACACCGGCTGGGCAACCGAACACGCCGTCTACGGTCTGCATTGGGGCCATCGCCAAGACGAGTATTACAATCGCCGCTCGCCAATCTAGCGCTGAGGTGGAGAAGCTCTTTAGCACGCTACAGGCAAACGTCGAGTGGGTACCGGTGGACACGGGTACGCAGCAGGCGACGGTTACGCCGAGCTAGACGCGCACGTGGGCGGCGGCTTAGACTACCAGCAGGCCGCTCACAACCCCAAGGAAGACGAGAATGCAGACGGCGGCTACCGTTGCCAGCTCACGCCAGGTGCCCGTGCGGAAGCGCCATTTGCGCTGTGGGGGGAAGCCTAAGCGGGTGTGGTTGGGCCAGAACCAGGGTACGCCGCCAAGCGTGAGGCTGTCGGCCACGAGATGCAGGAAGTAGCCGACCATCAATGCCACGAAGGCAACGCCGCGCCCCGAGCTGAGATCGACACCGGGTCCGGTGAGAGCGCCCAGCGCTTCGCCGGCGCGGTGGAGGCCGAATCTATAGTAGAGCGCGAGGCCAAGGGCATATTGCGCGAACCAGATGAAGGCGCCGACCATGGCCAGACCGAAAAAGCTGTGGAAGATGGTACGATGGCCTGCCAGTGATTGGATACCCTTGCTGACAAACCCGGCACGCCTGCCGATGGTGCTGCGGGCGTTGTCGATGTCGGGGACAAGCGCGCCTAATCCCGCGAAGCCATAGTAGATGACCTTCAATACCACAATATCGGCAAGTGGCGCCAACTCGCTCGGCAGCGGCTTCCCTATGATCGGCGCGCCGGAGAGATGCAGCGCGCTATCTATCACTACCGCGCCTGCCAACCCGAAGATAACGTGCGAACGACCCTGCACTCTATACCTCTTCTCACTCACTTGTCGTCATGTCGCCGGAGGACACTCGCACGCTCATGTTACCATGCTGACAGTACATAGTGGGGGAAGGTGGGGACCTCTTTCTACCCGCTGATCGCTCGAAGCATTACTCCGGCTCGGCTATCAGCACGTCGTCGCCTTCGATACGAACGGCATATGTGGGCAGATCATCGCGCGCGGGCCCGCGCAGCACCTTGCCAGTGCGCACATCGAAGCAGGCCAGATGGAGGGGGCACGTCAGCACGCAGCCTTCGAGCTCGCCTTGATCCAGCGGGCCGCTGATGTGCGTGCAGTCGTCGTCCACCGCGTAGATCTGGTCGTCCACGCGGGCCAGGCAGATGAGCCGCCCGGCGACTTCCACACGCAGTAGCTCACCCGGAAACACGTCGTCTACGCGCGCAACCTTTACGAACTTCTCAAGCTTCTCGGACGCAGCCATTGCCAGAAATCTCCTCGTCTCGCTGCGCGCATTGTACAGCACGGAGCGACGCGGCTCAAGCTCGGCGCGGGCGGAAATGTTGTATCGTGCTGCCTGGTCGGGCTCCGCATGGTGTGGTGCCAATGGCGATGCAGGCGCCGCGCGCTCGCATCCGTGTGGTGCAATCGGTGTAGATATTCTGATACTGGCATAGATTGATGAGGCTCAAGAGCCGCCTAGTAAGAAGCTGGCTAAGAAGCTGGAGGAATCGATGAGCGACGAGGCAATCAGCGCGAACGCGCACCATGCTGTCGAGGTGCCAAACGGCGGGTGGGATGCGCGAGTGCGCGTCTTTCGCGCCGGCGATGAGGTAGACACATTCGCTGTGGTCACGCAACGCTACCTCATCCTGATCGATACGATGGCTACCCCTGAGCTATCCGCCGAGATCATGGATATGCTCGCCAGCGAACGCGATGGGCGCCAACTGCTGGTGATCAACACCCATGCTGACTACGATCACTGTTGGGGCAATGCAACGTTCGCCGCACCGGGCGGCGCGCACCCTGCGCCGATCATCGCGCATGAGCGCTGTCTCACGCGTATGCGGAGCGTCGAGGCGCGGGCTTCTCTGGAGCGACGACAGAAAGGGGACTCGCGCTTTGCGAGCGTCCGTCTGGTAGAGCCCACGAT
>DASVOW010000838.1:0-3109 GCA_036383155.1 Ktedonobacterales bacterium | reverse complement strand
CCCTACGATCTCAGCCTCCGTATGTTGCGCATCTATCCAAACGGCATCTTTGTATTCAGCGCCAACGCTGACTCCAGACGCTGAGACATTCAGGGATTCGCGCTTACCTCTTAGACGCTTTCTCAGCACACAAGCGTCCTTCTCCGCCGCACCAGCGGTTCGTGCAGAACGCCTCCTTTGGAAACGCTGCTGAGGAAGGCTGTCGCCTAACGGAGCAGCCTGGGAAAGATGGCTTGACTGACCTCCAAGACCAGCAGGGCGATATCGATCATGCGGTTTGTGCGCGTCTCGCGTCGTTGGTTCTGGATGCGGCGGGCGCGCCAGGCGCCAAGCACGGGTTCGTTCGTCTGAACATCGTACACGTTGTAGCGCTCCAGGTTGATGTGCGGATATGCCGTGGTGAACCGGCGTCCCTGCACGATGACGTCCGGATAGGCCACCTGCGTCAGGACGCCCCCATGCAGCGGGCCGAAGAAGCTGATCGCATCGGCGGCGATCTGCATGACGGTCGCCTGGCGGACGGCGCGGGCATCGACGGTGGGCCAAACCGCCTGGAGGGCTGGCCCCGCCGTCGCTGGCTCATTCGCCCGGAGGTGCTGACCTTGATGCGTTCCGGGGAGCGTCTCCGTCGGCACGTCGTCCTGCTGGGGATAGAGCTTGAGGAGCACCAGCTGATTACAGCCGCCCATAATCATCCGATCCAGCTCACGCTGCACCAGTATGCTCAAGCGTTGTTCGTCCCGATTGTATGAGGCAGGCGGCTCGCTGCGGAACACCTCGGGATTGACGCCCTCTTCTTCGCTCATGGTGCCCGCAAGCAGCAGCAGGCCACGGGTCTCAGACATCTCCATGGATGTGGTCCTCCCCTTGCCATAGTACGCGCTCGTTCGATCGATTCCCAGCCGCTTGCGCCGCGTCCGACGCCGTCGGCACTCCCCCGTAGTCCTATGCGACACCGCCAACGACTCCCAGGTTGCGTAGCATTATAGGCTGCCACGAGCACGCTGCCTCCGTGCCGTGCATCGCCCGCTGTCGTGGCGCCATGACGTCGCGCCTACGCGGCGGATACCGCAACAAGCCGGCCAGAACAACTCCGCCAGCTCGACCGGCGCGTGGAGTATTTCTCCGCAGGAGGAGCACCTGACGCAGGCGTCCTGGCAACGCCCTTGCCGGCCTGGCGGCTCGTGACTGCCCGACCAGCCAGATGCGTCGCCGCTACACTTTGCGATTTGCCGCTATCGGTGTGTTCACCACCCGTGCTATGATCATGAACGCTATTATGAATGTCTGTGCGAACGATAGACTACGGTGGGCGGCCGCAGAAGGATGGCCAACGATGGACGTTGACGACTTACCTGGAGAGGCTGAGGCTGGGGTCGCGGCGGCAGCGGTGGCAGCGCTGCTGCTATCGCCACGACTACGCGGTCTCGTGCGCCGTGGGTCGGTGATCGCACTGGCTGGCCTGCTGACAGCCGGTGACGCCCTGACGAAGCGAGTGCGTCACACGGAGAGTGAGGGACAACAGGGCGACGCCGTGGACGCGACGTTCGTACGCCAGTTGGCGCGCGAGGCCCGTGGCGAGCTGGCGAACCGGGGGCACCAAGCGGGGGGCACAGGAACTGCCTGAGCAGACACCGCGCGCAATCCGTCCCGGGACCACTCAGGCCTCGTACCGTCCCCCGCTTGCGTTGCAGCGGCAGATCCTCTCACCTAGTACGACAGCGACAGCTAAGCGTAGTCCGCTCGTCATGAGCGCAAGAACCGCGCTGCCGAGCGAGTCTCGATGCTGCGCACAGCTTGCTCGCTGCTGACTCTGATTTCATAGGCCTGCGACGCGCAAGTGTCGCTGTAGTACCCAGAACGTGTCTAAGAAGTCAGCGCGCATCCCTGAAATTCTCGGTTTCTGGAGTCAGCGGTGGCGCTGAATACAAGGCTTCTTAGACACGTTCTAAGAGCCACCAGCGCGGACGATACCGGCGTCCTTGCCCAAGGTCACGTCGCGCCCATTACTGGACGAAGAACTCGTTCAGCACGGGGGCGAGGGCATCGGCGGAAACGTTGTGCGTCTGGCCTTCCAGGGCGCGGCTCTGCGCGTTGGGGAGGGCGTCTACTGCCGCTTGCGCACTGTTGCTCGCCCATGCGGGACTCGCCCCACCGTAGAGCACCAGCGAGGGAATCGTGACGGTGGGCGCCCGCTCGGTCAACAACGTGGCGTCGCGCGAGAGGGCAGTGTCGTAGGCCAGCGTGGGAGCGATAGCTTCCATCCCCGGCCACATCGGGGCATGTCGCATCTGGGCAACGACTTCGGCGGGAATGCCTACTGCCTTCGTCAGGAAATGCTCGACCGCATCGCCCCGGCGGCCCTGCGCCAGCAGCGCGGTGAGCTGTGTCGCGAAATCATCCGGCTCGCGAGGCTGGCCGTCGTCGACGGTGAACGGCGATTCGTACAGTGCCAGCTTTGTGATGGGGAGCTTGCGCGCCGCCGCTTCGAGGGCAAGGTTGCCACCAGAGGAATTGCCGAACACGTATGCCGAGCCACCCACTGCTGTGACAAGGGCGGCGAGATCTTCGACTTCGCGCTCGACCGCGTAGGGCAGCGTGTCGCCGCTGCCGCCACGACCACGGCGGTCATAGGTGATAAGGGTGAAGTGCGGCGCCAGGAGCGCGACGAGGGTGCCAAACAATTGGTCCTCGCGTTGTTGGAATGCGCCGCCCACCAGGATGAGCGCTGGGCCGGTGCCTGATCGATCGTATGCGATGGTGGTGCCGTCATGCGATGTGACCGTTTGCATGATACTGTTTCCTCTGTGGGCGGGAATGCAGGCTTTCAGGTGTTATTGGCCTGCTCGTATACTGTGTCGTGCCCGCCAGTATAGGAGCTATCAGAGAGCAAAACTTCTCCTATCTTGCTCTCTTCTGGATCTTGTCGTGGTGACCTGAACCTGAATGTGTTACTGGGAAGCGGCAAGCAGCGTCCGGGCAGGCTTAGTAGAGGCGACTGCCGGCTCGCAGAGCAGTATCACTGATTGTTTGCGTTTCTGCGAGGAATCAGTGTTCCGGCAAAGGCGCCGAGTGAGTCTACGATGGCAGCGACGATCAGCGCGCCGAG
>DASVOW010000837.1:0-3792 GCA_036383155.1 Ktedonobacterales bacterium | reverse complement strand
CGTTTGCCAGCATTCACCAGGAGCACTGAGGAACGATCCTCCACGGGACCTGGCTGGAGCTTGAGGTAACTCGCCAAATGCGCCAGGGGGTAACGCTCGCCGCGCAGCTCAATGGCAGGCTGTGGCCCCTGGACGCGCTGATAGTAGTCGAGGCGGCCAATCTGCTCGACCACCGCCATCGGGATCGCCAGCGTCTGCGAGCCTGCCTTTACGAGCACGGCGCGGGCGATTTGCAGGCTGATGGGGAACTTCATGGTGAAGACGGAGCCATCGCCGGGAACCGTCTCGACCTCGACCGTGCCGCGCAGCCGCGTGACGGCATCGCGAACGACATCGAGCCCGACGCCGCGCCCGCTCTCCTCGGTGAGCGACTCGGCCGTGGATACGCCCGGCTGGAAGATCAGGTTGACGGCCTCTTTCTCGGAGAGCTGGGCGTAGGGATCAAGCCAGCCACGCGCCACAGCTGTCGCGCGGATGCTCTCCGGGTCAATGCCTCTGCCATCGTCGCGCACCGAGATGACGACCTGATTGCCTTCGTAGGCGGCGGAGACGGTGATGTGGCCGACACGGTCCTTGCCAGCGGCCTCGCGTACATCGGGACGCTCGATGCCGTGGTTCACGGCGTTGCGCACGAGGTGCAGCAGGGGGCCGGCAACCTCTTCGACGACTTTGCGGTCGACTTCGGTGGAGACGCCGTCGGCGAAGAACTCGATGTCTTTGCCCTCTTTGAAGGCGGAGGCGCGGGCAGTGCGGTAGAGCCGAGGGACCAGCGACTGCAACGGCACGAGGCGCGCTTTCAGCAGGCGATCCTGGAAGTCGGAGCTGAGGCGATTCTCACGGGCGAACGAGGTTTGACTCTCGCGAATGAGGGCTTCCATCTCGTGGCTCAGCGTGACGATATCGGTGACGCCTTCGCTCAAGCCACGCGAGAGGCGATGGAACTCGGTATAGCGATCCAACTCAAGCTCATCGAATTCGCTGGCATGAGTGGGAACTTCCTTACGGACACCGCCAAGGAAGGGCAGACTGCGTCCACCTGGCTTGCTGGCCGCGTTTTGGTCGCGCCCGGTAGAGGCGGCACTGGCGCCATTGGAGCGCCCGCTCGGCAGAGTGGCAGCCTCGAAGCGTGTCTCTAGCTGACTACCAACATCGCGCAGCCGCTCACCGACCACGACGGAATCGCTGACGATACGATTGAGCCGGTCGATGCGCTCTTCAAGGATGGAACGGTTGATGAGTAGCTCGCCAAACAGGTTCACCAGCTCATCGAGCTTGCTGAGAGGCAGGCGCACACTCAGATCGGCGGCATTGGGTGCGGCGGCAGGGCCAACCGCTTCCTCGACCTCGTCGGGTGCGACGATGGAGACGGCAGCGCCGAGCGGCCCAGACGACGGGGTATCGGTCGCATCGGAGGGTAGCTGAATTCCGGCGATCTGGGCATAGCGCGCCACCAGATCGCGCTGGAGCTGTTGCTGATCGTCGACTGATCCGGTGACGAGCTGATCAAGCGCCTCTGAGGTATCGAGCAGGAGACTCGACGTTTCCGGTGTGAGGTTGACGCCACCCTCGACGAGCCGATCGAGGAGATCTTCGGAGGTGTGCGCGATGTGTTGGATGGTGGTAAAGCCCATCATACCGGCGGCGCCCTTGAGGGTGTGCATGGCGCGGCGCACGGATTGCAGCGCGGCGATGTTGCCCGGCGCAGCTTCGAGCTGGGCGATGCCGGTGGTGATCGTCTGCAGATGCTCCTGCGCCTCTTCACGGAAGACTTCGAGCGCCTCGGGAGACTGCTCGCTGGTGACTTTCACGGGCTTTGCGGCCTGAGCAGGCGTAAAGGGGAGGCGCAGATCGCTCGGGGCGCCAGCGCCGAGCGATGTAAGACCGCTGCTACCCAGGCCTGGCGTCAATTCGGAGAGCAATTGGCGGCGCACCTGGATTTGCAGCTCCTGACGCAGACGATCTTCCTCATCGCGTCGCACCTCAGTCGCGATCTCCGAGCGCACCTCGTCCTCCAGCTCGCGGCGCAATTGCTCGCGCACGTTGCGCTCGATCTCAGCGCGTGCGCCAGCGGGGAGCGCGGAGGCGTCATACGCCAGACTGCCATCTACTGTTGGCGTCGAGGGGGTGGCAGCGGATGCTGGAGGCGCCCAGGCAAAGTGCGCAACGGTGGCACTGAAGCCGCCGCCCGGTGTGGCGCCAGCGACGCCGAACGAGCCACCTTCAGCGCCTCCAAGCTGGGAAATTGCATTGCGCAGATCGCTCAACGTCTCCGTGACCTGTTCCTGCGTTGCGGTGAGGCTGCGGCCTGAGTGGTTGAGCAGGGCGACGAGCTTCTTGAGGCGTGTAGTGGTGACCCAGATGACGGAGAGCGGGAGGTAGCGGCGCACAGAGTCGGGGCTGTTGCGCAGGTCGAGCCCCATCTGCTGGCCGGCCCACTCTTCCAGGCGCTCAAGCGCGTCACGCGAGCCATCGAGGAATCCTCGCAGCTCGCCACGCTCGTCTTCCATCGCCTGCGACGCCTCGCGCAGCTGAGCGGCCAAGTCGCGCAAGGTGCTGACCTGGCGGCGCACGACCTCCTCATCATTGAGCGCTTCGTTCAGGAGCGAGGAGCGCTGCTGAGCCGCCTGCGCGTCTGGCAACCCGCTGGAAACTGCAGTCCCTGGCATCTGTGCGGGAGCCTGAGGAGATGGAGCGAGCGGAGATGACTGGCTTGCCCCAGGGAGGGCATATGGAGCGTGGGCGCCATTATTCTGATACGCTGGGGGCAAGGCGCCTGTGCCGAATGATGAGACATCAAACCCTGGGCCGTGCATGGGCTGAGTAGGCACGGAGGGTGGCGCTGATGCGCCGTAGCTGTCGGCCGGGCTCGCCTGGAACGCGCGCAGGATATCGTCGAAGGATTCGCTCTTGGATGCGGAGCCGCCCGCGCCAGTCGACGCGGCGTAGTTCCCTGGCAGGCCGGGAGTGGAAGCCGCGTAGCCCGGTGCGTATGGCTGCTGCTGGGGCATGGCAGGAGTGTATCCTGTCGGCAAGTTCGAGACTGAGGAAGCCCATTGGTCCGCAGTGGCAGACGGGAAGCCGTGCTGTGGTGGCGGCGGGGGCGCGCCGTAGGAGCTGTCGGGGCCGCCCTGGCCGGGTGCGCCGAAGGAAAACGACGGCGCCTGTGGCTGTGTGGGGGCGGCGGGTGCCGGCGATGGGCCTCCATTGGGGTTTGCAAAGGCTGCGAGCCAATCGGGCACTTGCAGCGATGGCGACGTGGCGGAGGTCGGCGGCTGAGGGAATGGCAACCCGGCCGGTCCACCCAGCGGCTGCGAGCCGGGATACTGGGGATATTGCGGCTGCGTGGACGGCGCGGCGGTGGAACTCCCGCGCGCGGCGGCACGGTCGGCGTCATCCTCGGCGACTACGGCGGCGGGATCGGTGCCGGCGCGGATATGCTCGACGAGCCGCCCCAAACGGGAGGACGAGCGACGTAGCAGGCCGATGGAGGGGGCATCGAGGCTGCGCCCATTATCGATGGCGTCGCCAAGGATATCCTCCATGCCCTGGGCAACGCGCGCCAACCCCGGAAACTCCATCATGGCGGCTGAGCCAGCGATGGTGTGCGTGCGGCGATACGTCTCCTCGATGATATCGAGGTCGCCGGGGCGCTGCTGGAGGCGATCCAGATTGGTATCTATCTCCGGCAGGTAACTGGTGACTTCGTCGAGAAAGCTCTCGAGGATAGCGAATTTATCGAAGTTGTTTGACATGCTTTACGCACCCATCACTGTCAACAGCGCTGGCTATCGG
>DASVOW010000836.1:0-2198 GCA_036383155.1 Ktedonobacterales bacterium | reverse complement strand
TGATCAATACATGCGCTTTCAGACTCAACACTTTCGCGTGGGAATATCCTTGCGAGCTGGTGTATCCCTGTACCGAACACGCCGACGCTCGGCTCGCAGCGTCCAAGCAACGCTCCCACTGCCGGAGTGGCATATATGCGTGGGCGAGGTGATACCAGGCATCGTAGTTATCGGGCGCAAGTTGGGTTGCTCGTTCTAGCAGCTCGATGGCCTGGGCATATTGGCGGTGGCCTATGAAATAGCCTGCTTGCGCGATGAGGTTCTTTGCCACGACGTCAGGCGGTAGGTCATCGGATATTGGGGCAGAATTCAGCCTCGCAAGCCCAAGATGCCATTGTGTCAAGGAGACGATCTTGTCCAGCGGCAAGGGACGCAGGCTGCTTACCTCGATGCGGCTCGTCTTGCGCAGATAGGGCATGTCGTCGAGATCACGGTCTTCCAAGTGCTCCACGAGGATCGGAAGCATGATGCGGCTAAGTTCTGTTCGCTGGAGGGCATAGGCTTGGGCGCATTCAGCGAGCACTTGTGGCGAGGCCAGGGCCGCTATGGAGAGGATGACGATGAATCGGGAGCGGCTGGCAATCTCGCGCTGTATCTCCTCCCGGAGGGGTTCAGCGCTCATATCGCGCTGGTCGTACCAGACATCGGCTCCGATCGCGCGTAATGCCTCGACAATGGGCTCTGTGAATGCCTTATCATGTGGGCTGTAAGATACGAAGATCCGTGCTTGCTCCATGATGGTTTCCCTCCCGTGTCCAGCAACTACCCGACGAAGGTATTGTCGCACAACAGCGACAATGTGTAGCCACCGACCGGCTCAGGGGCTAGCAGGTTCAGGAAATCGTGGCAGCGGCAGTGAGATCGGGAGGGCAGCGGCAGGGCGGGATGGCTGGCTATCGGCGGATGGGGCTGCTAGGATTGTGCGCGCGTGGTGGATGAGCGCGCGGGCGGCTGGGCTGATTGGCCCGTCTGCTCGCCAGGCGAACTCGATGCGCGAGCGGAGGCTGGGGTGGGTAATGGCGAGTGTGTGGAGATGTGGGTGAGCTTGGGCGGTGGATTCGGGGAGGATGGCGACGCCAAGGCCGCGGGCGGCGAGCTGGGCGAGGACGCCTGGGCTGCTGGCCTCAAGCGCGATGCGGGGGTGAAGCCCCGCGGCGGCGCAGGCATCGTCAAGGGCGGCGCGCAGGCCGGTACCCTGCGGCAGGCTGATGAGGGGCCGCTCCTGAAGCGCTTCCAGCGTGATGGTCGCGCTGGCGGCGAGCGGATCGCTGGGGCTAACAGCCGCGACAAGCGCCTCGTCTGCAAGGACTGCGGTTTCTATTCCGGGTGGTGGCGTGCCTGCCACGCCAACGAGCGCCATGTCGAGGTGGCCGTCTTGCAGCGCCGCGATTAACTGATCGGAGTTGGCTTCGGAGAGGGTGATCTCTACGGCGGGGTAGCGCTGGTTGAAGCTTTCCAGCAGATCGAACAGGGAGACGATCGAGCATGCGGTCAACATGCCCACGGCGATGCGCCCGCGTAGCAGTCCGGTGAGCTCGTCGACGGCGAGGCGCGCACCGGCGACCGCTTCGAGCGCGGCGCGTGCGTATGGCAGCACGGCGGCGCCTACCTCGGTGAGACGCACAGTGCGCCCGGTGCGGTCGAACAGATCCTGGCCGAGCTCGCGTTCTAGCTGGCGGATCTGGGCGCTGACGCCGGGCTGGGCGACATGCACTCTGGCGGCCGCTTTGGTGAAGCTGGCTTCTTCCGCCACGGCGACGAAGTATTCCAATTGGCGTAGTTCCATAATCAGTGATTATAGCAGGTAGATGTGATAGATGTTGGACTTCTAGTTGCGCGAGGCATAGGATGGGGTGTAGCCGTTTGGAATGTAGAAAGAGAGGCAGATAATGACTGGTGGACGTGAACAGGCGATGCAGCCGGAGGATCTGACGCGGCTCTTTGTGGAGCGGGCAAACGCGGGCGACGCCGAGGGGCTAGCGGCGCTCTACGAGCCGGACGCGGTGCTCGCGTTCCCACCCGGACATATGACGGTCGGGCGGGAGGCGATCCGCGCGGTCTTCGAGCAGATGGTCGCGCAGGTTCCACATTTCGAGGCGGAGGAATCGCTGCCAACGGTGCGCAGCGGGGACATCGCTCTCACCTCGACACACGCGAAGGATGAGGCCGGCGCAAGGGCGCAGGTGGTGCGGCGGCAG
>DASVOW010000835.1:0-3557 GCA_036383155.1 Ktedonobacterales bacterium | reverse complement strand
TCCCCGCCTGCTGGGCGGTGGCCCCCGTCGTCGTCGCGTCCAGCAGCAGGTCGATGCGCCCGTGGCGGCTGCCCAGCACGCGGGCGGCGAGCCGCCGCTGCGCCCGCCCCACATCCAGGCGCGCATTGGCCAGCAGCCGTTGCGCGCGGCGCTGCTTACTCGCGTCGTGGGCGGCGCCCGGCATCGCCGCACTGGCCGCGCTCAGATTCGCCTGCTCGCTCACCACGACGCCGTCGACCAGCGCGGCGAGCGCTTTCTGCTCGGGGCGGGGCAGATCGGGCAACAACGCCTGCACCTGCTGGGCACAGGCGTGTATCATATCCACACGAGACATGGGACCCTCCTCCTGCGACTAGTGGGATCGGTGATTAGACTCCCAGTGTCGCAGGAACTGGCTCCCAGTGTCTCGTCTTTTTGTGTCTCGTCTTTTTGCCTCCGTGCGTCCCGTCCTCGCCAAAAACTGTCATGAAGTCAGTCCAAGGGAAGGGGAGCGTGGGGCGAGAGTGGTGGCGAAGAGGACTAGAGGCAGTTTCAATACTCCACCACCAGTAGGAGTGGCTATCTGTCCAGTTTCTCATCCACTGGCGCTGCGTTTGAGCGCGCCGTTGTGGCGTATTTACCTGCATTGTCACCATTACCATGCTGGTCCGGCACCTGCGTCGCCTGAACCAGCCAGGGTACGAAGTGGGGAAGCATCTTGTATAGGGAGTACCATACCGACCGAGTTTGGTGAGGCATTCCTCGACTGGTTCCGGGATCGCACAGAGGCCGCGTGGTCGAAGTACCCAACACCAACCTTGAAATACTTCACACAGCGACGGATGCTCGGATGCGAATGGCAGCCGGGGACTCGCTGGCTAGGAGGGCTGACGGAGGAGCAAGTGAATGCGATCGAGCGTGCGTGGTTACTACGCTTCATTCCCGACTATCGCCTCTTCCTCCAGCGCCTACATGCTGTCGACCGCCCGCTGCGCTGTACGAGATGGTACAGATCGCCTGCTGACGGGCCACTCCAGTTGGCGCTGGGAGATGAGCCGGCCTTCTACAACTGGCTCACCGACGAAGCACTGTTGCGAAGCGCACTGGAAAATGTGGTGAGTGGGCTGCAGTTCGACGTCGAGGAGAATGACCTATGGCTTCCTCAGTGGGGGGAGCGACCGGCGACGGAAGAAGCCCGAGCGCAGCGCGTACGCGAACTGGTGGCTGCGGCTCCGCGCCTGATCCCCGTTTACCATCATCGCTTTTTGCTGGCTGAACCCTGCCAAGCGGGCAATCCAGTCTTCTCCATCCATCAATCAGATATTATCGTCTACGGGGCCGAGCTCCGTACCTACCTCTTGTCCGAATTTGCCGATCTCCTCGGCATCGACAAACATGAGGTCAGAAACGAAGCTCGCAACAGGTTGCAAACGTCGTTTGAATCATACGCAGCGATCCCGTTCTGGGGCGACCTCTACACTATGTAAGTGAAGGTGTGTGATGTAAGTAAAGCTCTATGGCGGAAACACATTCCCTCTCATGGAGGTGCGTTTCGAAATTGCCTCTAGTACTCAGTTGATTTAGGTTTGTTTGACCGGATAGAGATTGACCAGCGTTGCACGCGCTTTCTGGGAGGTGAACTGCCAATGGATGGTGCACCGAGCCGCATTGCGCTCAGCCTCCAGGGTTTTGACGCGGCGGTCCAACGTCTCGAAGTCGGCCACCGGCCGCGAGAGACAGCCCCGCTCAAAGACGCTGATCTCGATCTCCGCCATGTTGAGCCAGCTCCCATGCGTGGGCGTGTACTGGACCTCGAAGCGGCTGGCGATCCGGCGGGCTTCGGCCGGTGGATAGACCGCATACAAGCTGGCCAGGGTATGGGTATTGAGAGTATCCTGCACCAGGCGGATGTACTCGGCCTCCGGGTAGACCTCATCCGAAAGGTGCCGCAATTGCTGGGCATAGTCCACCTTGGTGCGCTGCGCGGTGGGCGTGACGTGCCGCCAGCCGGAGAGTGGCTCGACGACCACGAAGAGATTGGCGGTGCCGCGCCGCACATACTCGTAGTCGCGCCGCTCTGGGCGACCAGGCGCCAGCGGCAGAATGGGACGAGTCTGCTCATGCAGCAGCACCGGCTTTTCATCCAGGCAGACCGTCGGGTAGCGCGGGTCGTACGCCTCCTCATACAGGTCGAGCACGTCTTCCATGGCCGCCACAAACTCCGCTCCTACGCTGGGCAGGCACCAGTGCTCGTGCTGCCAGGGTTTGAGCGCGTTTTTTTGAGCAAGTTGCGGATGGTGCCGATGTCGATGTGCTCGACATACCCCAGCTCGACCGCCTGGCCCGCCAGCATCCGCAAGGTCCAGTGGTCGTGGCCCTCGGGTACGGGGCTGCAGGCAATGGCGATCAGATGCGCTTGCTGGGCGCCGGTGAGCGCGGCCCGCCGCCGGAGCTGCTGGCGATCGGTCAAGACGGCGTCGAGGCCGCCGGTCAGATACCGGGTGCGCAGATTGGTCACGGTGTTGGGGTGCACCGCGTACGCCTCGGCCACCTGGGCAGTGCTCCAGCCGGCGTCCAGCTTGAGCAGGATCTGCGCCCGCTTGAGCGTGCGGACGTTGGCTTTGCCCCGCTGCAGAAAGACCGAGAGACGCCCCTGGTCCGTCTGTGAGAGACGGACCGGGCGAAGGGTAGGCATACGCCACCTCCTGCGCAATCAGGTTTTGCTTCAGCATACTCCCCTCCATAAAATCTATGTCAACTGAGTACTAGCCTCTCTCAAGAGGATCGTCGTATATTACTGTTCAGTTAAAATCCTCTTGTATCGTCGCTCATTTGGCGGGAGACATCGCGAGCATTCCATAGTGCAGCTTTGTCAGGAGAATACGCCGGACGGAGTCGTCGATCTGCTGCTGAGAAAGTGTGCCGTCGAGCACCGCGTTTTTGATGACGTTGAACGCTTCATTAGTAGAGCTCAGAGAATAGGTGCTGGAAATAATGTCAACGCCAGCCTCTACCGCATACAACACAATTTGATCGAATGAATAGTGGGCAGATAGCGCCTTCATATAGATGCCGTCTGTGACTACGACACCGTTGAAGTGGAGTTGATCACGCAAGATGCCAGTAATCATGGGTTTGGAGAGAGAGGCCGGGCGGTCAGGATCCACTGCTGGCATAACGACGTGCGTCACCATCACCATATCCACCTGTCCGGTCGCGATCAGTGAGGCATATGGTGCCCAGTCGACCTGCTCTAGCGTACCCAGGTCGCGATCCAGTGTGGTCAGCGCTTTGTGCGGGTCCTGTTCGACCGCACCTAAACCGGGGAAGTGTTTCAGAGCACCTACGACCTGATGGTTCTCCTGCAATCCTGCAAGATACGCTCCCGCCATCTTCGTCACCTGTTGCGGCGTCGATCCGAAGGCGCGATCTCCGATCGCCCCGCCAGTAGGGGTATTCAGGACATCCACTACGGGAGCCAGATTAGCATTGATGCCGAGGCTGTAGAGCGTTCTGGCATCCTGCTCGCCGCGCTGCTTTGCGAAATTAGGATCATTTGTCGCGCCGACTTCTGCCGC
>DASVOW010000834.1:0-2915 GCA_036383155.1 Ktedonobacterales bacterium | reverse complement strand
CGCGTTTCCCGCCGCCTCACCGACGATCGGCGAAACGTCTGCATACAGTAAGCACGGTTGCTAATAGCTGAGAACGCGGTAGGCAACGTATGCCTCTGCACATGCAGGCAAGAAGACCTATCTACCGCTGAGGTCGCCACGACGCTCTTCTGCCACTGATGGAACAGGAGGTAGCGGCTTGTGGCGCCCGTCACACCAGTGATGCAGTTCATAGCAAACGTGTTCCGCGATCGAGCAGAATATACACGCGGGGCACCAAAGTATGGACAGGGGAGCGTGCATGGTCGAACAACTGGAGCGTCCTATGGATAGCGACGTACAGGCTCTGACGGCGACGCTGAATCGGCTTGTGCAGAATGCTGCCACACTAATTGGCGTGCCCTCAGTCTCAGTTGCTCTGTTGGAACCAGAAACCGGCGACCTTGTGACATGGGCCGCATTAGGGGCCGGGCCAAACGGTCCGCGACGCACACGCTTCGGCCCAAATGAAGGAATCGCCGGCTGGGTGGCGGCGCATCTCGAACCAGTGATCGTGCATGACGTAGCACGAGAGCCCCGTTTCAAGCACCTCGGCGGCGAACCTGCTGGCTCTATGCTGTGCGTACCGCTCATCGACACCGACCAGCTTCTTGGCACCCTCACTGTCTCCAGCCCCCAGCCCCACGCGTTTGACATGCGGCGACAACAATTACTCCAGATCTTCTCCGATCAGGCTGTCCTGGCCATCAGCAAGACACGACAGGCTGAGGCTGCCAAGGCCCAGGCGCGCGAGCTAGGCGCCCTGCTCGACGCCACGCGCGCCCTCACCAGCTCGCTAGAGTTGACACAGGTCTTCGCCTACATCGTCGCCAGCATCCGCAAGGTGATCGCCTGCGACGACGCCGTCATCTACTCCTACGATGAGCACGCGGGCGTACTCCGCGTCATGACGGGCTTCGGCCGCCGGCTGGAGCGCCTCGGCGGTGGACAAGTGAATATCGAGGCTCCACGCTCCATGGCCGCATGGGTAGCAAAGAACCGCCGCGCGCGCCTCTCCGCGCCGCAAATAAGCGAAGTGGGGGAAGTGACCGAGGCATTTCTGGCTGGCGACGAGTTGGCGCTCCTCTGTGTGCCGCTTGTCTCCAAAGACCAGCTGCGTGGCGTGATCATGCTGGCGCGGGAAGACGCCTTCTCGCCAAGTGAGTTGGGTGTGATGCTCAACCTGAGCAACATCGTCGCCGCCACGCTGGAAAATGTGCAGCTCTACCAGACTGCCCGCGCCGAACGCGAGCAGCAAGCTGCCCTCTATGCCGCCGCGTCGGATGCCATCGCCGTCGTCGATGGCGATCTGCGCCTTGTCGAGGCCAACGACTCCTTCACCAGTCTGACGGGTCGCCCGCGCAGCGAGATTCTTGGCCAGATGTGCTGCGAAGCACTGCACGCCCATACGCATGAAGGCTGCCCCATCTGCGATCGACGTTCCGAGCTAAGCGATGCGCTGGAGCTCGGCAAAGAGCCCCCACACATCGAGTGTGACCTGCCCGACTTCGGTGGCACACCACAATCAAGCGAGATCGAGCATGGCCTCCGCCCGACCATGCGCTACATCGATTTCAGCGTTACGCCTGTCTCCGGTCCGCAGGGGCGCAGGCTCCTCCTCGTGGGGCGTGACGTCACGGCCTTCCGCGAGATGGATCAAATGAAGGCAAACTTCATAGGAATGGTCTCACATGAGCTCCGCTCGCCATTGCAAGTAATCACCGGCTACCTCGATCTGACGCTCTCCGGGATGTCTGGTAGGCTGACCGAGCAGCAGTTTGATTTCTTGCGTCGCGCTCGTGCCGGAAGCGAGCATCTTATGGGCATGGTGGATGACCTGCTCCTGATCTCGCGTCGCGACGCTGGACTATTCACTTTGAACCTGAAGGAAATCGAGCTTGTCCCCGTTATCCAGGAGAGCATCGACGAGTTGGAGCTCCTTGCCGACGACTCCGGCGTAAAGCTCTATACCCATGTGCCGGCGCAGCTCCCACCTATCTGGGCCGATGGGCCGCGCATTAGCCAGGTGCTGCGTAATCTGCTCACCAATGCCATCAAGTTCACGCCTGCCGGTGGTAGTGTCACCGTCTCCGCCGAAGCAACCGATGACTCCGTGATCATGCGCGTGCGTGATACTGGTGTGGGCATCGCTCCACAGCACCTCAAGAAAATCTTCGACCGCTACTATCAGATTGCCAATAGTGGTCTGCGGGGCCGCTTCCAGGGCCAGGGATTGGGCCTCGCTATTGTGCGCATGATTGTCGAAGGCCATCACGGCAACATCTCCGTCGAGAGCAACCATGGTCAAGGCAGCGTCTTCATGGTTGTGCTGCCGCGCCATCGCGCGCCCAAGGATGAACCTGCTGAGCAGGTACAGGATATGCACAGTTAGGCTTGCAGGCGCGCTTGCAGGCCTAACTGTGCCCCTCTGTGGCGACTCTGGCCATGCATCGATAACTGTGTATTTATGTAAACCAAGCGCGTCGAACCGTCGACATAAGGTGATGTTGGCATCGAACATGCGAGGATTTGCTCTGTGCGGCTAGCACAACACTGGACGCAGTTGTGTGAGGTTTAGACTAGCAGGAGGACCTTGACCATGGGCATGTTGCGCGTGATGTCTCGCAATGGCGACGATAGGGTCGCATGGGACGTCAAAAAGGCTGAAGTAGGCGATATGGAAGCGCTGGCCGCCATTCGCGAGGCCGAGCGGATCTTTGCCGTAGAGCGCGCTCGTGGCGCTACTGCGTTTAAGGTCGAGGCTGACAAGGCGCCGGTGCGCATCGATTCGTTTGACCAGAAGGCGGAGCAGATCGTCATGGTGCCCCGCGTCGTTGGAGGCTGAGGCCCATGCTCTGGGAAGCGTTCGTGCTGCTTCTAGCCGTATGGATGGTCTT
>DASVOW010000833.1:0-2370 GCA_036383155.1 Ktedonobacterales bacterium | reverse complement strand
TGCGGTAGGAGGGGTGGTGCATTGGTGACCGTATACCCACCACGTGAAGAGCGAGTCTGTGGCGGGGAGGACGCAGTATCGGACGAATACGAACTGCGCGATTTGCTTGCGCGGATAGCTAGCGGCGATCAGGATGCGATGAAGCGCCTCTACGTCGCCTTTTATCAGCGGCTGTGGAGCTATCTTTGGCGGCAACTTGACGGCGATCGTGGCTGGACGGAAGAGGTCGTGCAGGATGTGTTCCTGGCGGTGTGGCGGTCCGCAGGGAGCTATCGTGGTGAGTCGCGTGTGGGCACGTGGCTCTTTCGCATTGGGCATAACCTCGCCGCCAACGCGAGGCGGGCAAAGGGGCGCCGTCTCCAGGGGCAGCCTCTCGACAGCGTAGGAAGCTCTGATGAGCAGGGTGAGGTAGGTGGTGCTGTGGCGCCGCACGCGACTGAGGATCTCGTGCTCGATCGCATGACGCTGGAGCAGGCGTTAGATAGGCTCACGCCAAACCATAGAGAAGTGCTCGATCTTGCATTTCATCAGGGCTTCGGAGCTGACGAGATCGCCGTGATATTGGGTATCCCGGTGGGGACGGTCAAGAGTCGCATGAGCTATGCGCGGCGCGCGCTGCAACAGCAACTCACGCAGGCACAATCGACGGAGGAGGCGCAGCATGCGCGAGATGTCTGAGCGTGATGCGCCGGGAGGATGTGACCTGTGCAGCGAGCTGCTGCCGTGGTACGTGGCTGGCACGTTGACTGCGCGGGAACACGACTTCATCGCCGAGCATATTGGCACGTGTGCTGGCTGCGCGCGTGAGCTAGCGGCATTGCGTAGCGTGGCCCAGATGGTGGCGGCTGAGGGGCAAGCGGTACAACCGGCGTTCACATCCGCGGTATCGTGGGAGCGATTCGGCGCATTTTTGCATGAGACGGCGCAAGAACAGGTCGTTCCCGCCGGTCTGGCTGAGATCACGGATGCTGTCCCCGTGACGTCGCCAGTTCTTCGGAAGGGGGGTAGGGGGGGAGTCCTTGCGGGGCTTGCGACGGCGGGTGGACATTTCGCACGTGTGCTGGCGGCGCAGGCGCGATTGATGCGAGCGGGCGTATGGGTTGCGTCGGCGCTGGGCATTGTGCTGGCGGCGCTCTATGCGACACTTGTGCCAACCGTCAGCGCTGGTAATGTGCTTACCTTCGCTTTGCCGCTGATCGCGGCGAGCGGGATGGCATTCCTCTACGGTCCGGAGAACGACCCTTCGCTTGAGCTGGCGCTGGGAACGCCGACTTCGGCGCGTGCCGTGCTGTTCGGCAGATTCGCGTTGCTTTTTGGCTATGATGCCGCGCTTGCAGTCGCCGCTACCGGGCTCGTCGCCGCCTCGCGCGGTGAGAATATCTGGCTACTTGCTTCGCTCTGGTTCGGGCCGATGGCGCTACTCTCGACTATCAGCCTCGCGCTCTCCCTGCTCGTCAATCCCATGGTAGCTGGCGGCATGGCCGCGGCGCTGTGGTTCTCGCGACTGGTACATCTCGACGATGGGGCGAGTCTGCGCCTCACACCGGCCATGCTCTGGCATACGTCGCCGCAGATCCTTGCGATCTCGTTGGGCCTGTTGCTGGTGACGCTGCTCTATGCCTCGCGCCACGAGCGCCTGGCCAGCGAGGAACACTTGAACTGAATTGCCTGCCAGACTCAGATGTACTTTTGCATGGCCTCGAATTCGATGTGGTGGAAAAAGGCATACCGTTGTGAGGAGTGGAGAGATGGGACCGTGGAGTGCCACAGGCGGCGCTATGCGCTACGAGTTTCTAATGCAGATCCGCAGACCTGCGCTGTGGGTGACATATGCGCTGCTCGGCGTGCTGGTGCAGTGGATCGGGATGCAGCTCGCAACGGGGCCCCTTGGCAGCAGGCCGTACACACATCACGACGGATTGATCGAGTGGACGAGCGCATGCAACACGTTGCTGACACTGGGTGCGGGACTGCTGCTGGCCGACCGGTTGCGCCGCGACCGCTCGACGCGCGTAAGCGAGACGCTGCTGACAACGCCCGCTCCGAGATGGGGGCGATTGATGGGGAAATATCTGGGCGCCGTCACGGCGACGATCATCCCTATCGCGCTCATCGACTTTGGAGGCGCCGCCTATCTGGTGGTGCGCTGGGGGGATGTGAGCGTCGTGCCGCTGACGCTCGTGGCGTTTCTGACGCTGGTGGTACCGCCGGTGCTGTTCGTCGCGGCATTCGCTCTCGCCTGTACGACGGCGATGTGGACGCCGCTGTTCCAATTTCTCTTTGTTGGCTACTGGCTTTGGAATGGGCTGAATCCGGCGGAAGCGATACCGACGCTCAATAATACGCTGCTCTCGCCGACTGAGAATTATG
>DASVOW010000832.1:0-2317 GCA_036383155.1 Ktedonobacterales bacterium | reverse complement strand
CCTTGAAACGACGTGTCGTTCTGCACTCCCCCGCCCGCGTAGGCCTTCGCGCCCAGCCCTGGCGCGAGGAAGAGCATATACGGCAATGCGAACTGCCCCGCCACCAGCCCCACGACCAGCGTCACTATCGCGACCAGCGCCCCCAGCCGCATAGCACGGGGACTCGGCGGCTGGCGCCCGGGGGTGGGTAGTGGCGACAGACCAGGCAGCAGCGGCGCGGGCGAGAGGGGCATGCTTCAAGGCTCCTTTAGTAATGACATCAGGCGGGGAAGGCCAGCTTGCGATACTTCTCAGCAGTCTCATACCAGGCCTCCTCAGAGAGGCCCAATTTCTCGCGCAGCGCCTCCAGCGAGACCCCCGCGCGCAACTGCCACACCGCATAGATGTCGCGCAGCAATTGCAGCGTCACGCGCTTCTCGATACGTGCGCGCTTCACCGCCGCCGCCAGCACATAATTCAGATTGCGGTCGGTGCATTCGAAGACGTTCTCCCGGGGATGGTAGCGCGTGATATAGCGCTCATACACCCCTGTCCACTCGGCGGGCAGCTCCATACGCCGCTCGCGTCGCCGCTTCGCCTGCCCTGGGAAATGCACCTCGATGGCGGGATGCTCCGGATCGGAGATGTCCACGTGCTGCAGGCGCAGCCCCATGATCTCCTCCTTCTTCAGTCCCGTCGCCAGCAACAACATCACCAGCAAGTGGCAGCGCACATCTGCTTTCGCCGCCTCCTGCAGCCGCGCGATCTCGTCGTCGAAGAGCAGCTCCGGCAGCGGCGGCGAGGGGCGCGAGAGCGCGATATTCGCCGATGGATCCTCCGCCAGAATCCCATCGCTGACGAGCCAGCCAAAGAAGTTCTTCAGGAACGTCACACGCCGCGCCATCGTCTTGGGCGCCGGCTTCGCGCCACGATCCCACTTCAGATGATCGAGCCAGCGTGCCAGGTCAGCCCGCGCGATCCTGCGTAGCTGCGTCTCCCGCCCCAGGAACTCCGTGAGCATGCGCAGGTCGGAAAGGAAGCATGTCACCGTATACGCGGAGTGGTCGGTTCGTCGCAAGTGTTCCTGATAGCCCAGCGCGCAGGCGCCGAGCGTCGACGAAGCCGTAAGGCGCGGAATCTCGACCACCGAGCCCTGCTCACGTCTTGCCGTCTGCTCAGGCGTCTCAGGGAAAAATAGGCTTGGCTGTTCGATCGATTCTATCGATTCGGATGGCGACTGCTGCGACCCTGGCATACTGCGCCTCGACCTGCTGGCCCACCACACACCCTTGACTGTCCCGATGTCATGCCGGAGCAGGGTGGGCAAATGGTGCTACGCTGCGTGCTTCCGTCCGCTACACGCGGCACAGAAACTGTACCGTAGACCCTGCCCAGTATGGGCTATTCCATGACCGTTTGCAAGCATAATGGGACCTCCGTGACGTATACTACGCCCCGCTACCCATCTCTACCCATGTTGTACCACATACCAAGGAGGTGCCTGCGCGTGCCCACCACTGACTCATCCACCACATCCAATACCACCGTCACCACCACCACAGCCGCTGCGGACTCCGCGGCCATCCTCGAACAGATCAAGTTTCCAGAAACCCTCGAGCCCGAGTCAATCGCTCGCGCGCTTGGCACGGAGCTGGCAGGCGTCAAGCCTGGTCAGGCGCTACGCACGCTTGAGCTACTCGATGGCGGCAATACCGTGCCTTTCATCGCGCGCTACCGCAAGGAAATGACGGGCAATCTCGACGAGGTGCAGATCCAGGCCGTTGCCGACCGCGCCGAGTCGCTACGTGCGCTCCACGCGCGCAAGCGTGACGTGCTACGGCTGATCGCCGAGCAAGGCAAGTTGACCGCCGACCTTGCGCAGACCATCGTCACCTCCACGACGCTCCAGGCCGTCGAAGACCTATATCTGCCCTATCGCCCCAAGCGCAAGACCCGGGCGAGCGTTGCCCGCGAGCGTGGCCTCCAGCCGCTGGCCGACCTGATCTTGCGGCAGGAGCGCATGCCCGGCCAGCCCGATGCCGTCCTCGAATCTGCTGCCCAGCCGTTCGTGATCGCCGAGAAGGACGTCGAGTCGGTGGCGGCTGCCCTGGCCGGTGCGCGTGACATCTGCGCCGAGACGATCATGGAGGATGCCACCGTGCGCGGCGACGTGCGCCAGCTCTTCTTCAAAGAGGGCGGCGTCAAAGCGCGTCTCACCGTCGATCCCGAGCAGGCGGCTGAGAAGGATCCGAAGGGCGTCTATCGCCTCTACTATGACTTCGACGAGCCGGTCAGCCGCATGGTGCCCCATCGCACGCTCGCCCTCAACCGCGCCGAG
>DASVOW010000831.1:0-1501 GCA_036383155.1 Ktedonobacterales bacterium | reverse complement strand
AGCCTGCTCCCCCAGCACAATGCCCGGAAGCACGCCGAGTGCGCCCAACCCCTCCACCGCAAACCCAGGTGCCTGGTCACCGAGCGCACGGATGTGCGGCACCATATCCGCCGACACCGCCAGATCGACCGCCCACCCATGCGTCGGCTCCGCGTGCGCCAGCTCCGGCAGCCAGTAGCGTGCGGCCTCGGCCAGACGCTTGTGATAGACGCCATCGCGTGTCGAGCCACCAGCGCGCCCATAGCGCCCTCCACTGGTCACCAGATACCCGTCGCCCGGGCGGTAATCACAGTAGGTATACGGCGCGGCATCCCAAAACAGCGGAAAGCTCGCAGGCAGATGAGCGTCGAATGCTAGCGCGAAGATACGAGCGGTCGGTTCCTGCGTCGGACCAGTGGCGACGATGAGGCCGCGTGTCACAATGACAGTACCACCATCCACAAGCAGCCGCCACGAGCGCTTACGGCCACCACCCTGCGCCTCGTACGAGAGCACACGAGCATTGCCCGCAAGTGTAGCGCCTGCGCCTCGCGCTTTCTCCGCGTAATGAGCAAGCAGCGTCAATGGCTGCACTCGCCCCTCATCTGGCAGCCACAGCGCCGCGACAAGTGACGACGTGTTGAGGCGGCCGCCCGTCGCGTCGGCCACCTGGGACGCATCCCACATCTCAGCGCACAGACTCAACGCATTCCGTGCGCGCGCCTCACGAGCAAGGTGGCGTGCCGCCGTGCGCGTCTCAGCAAGACTCAGCGCGCCCGTGCGCGATGCCGAGAGCAGCGCGCCCGCCGCAGCCCCCTCCTTGACGAGCGACAGCAGCAAACGTGTCGTAGCCGGCCACATCTCGCGTTCTGGGCTGTCACCCGGTAGGTCAGCCAGGCCCATGTTGATACCAGCGCTCAGTATGCCCGCGTTACGCCCGGTAGCCCCATACCCGATCTCCGGCGCGGCGTCCAGCACGATTGTGTGTAGGCCGGCCGCGCCAAGTGTACATGCCGCGCTCAAGCCGGCAATACCTGCGCCAATCACCACGACATCAGCCGTCCGCAGCGCGATGTCGTGGATATCGTCGAGCACCAGCCTGGCTCTAACATCGTCCGAGGCTTCTTGCGACCATGGCGCATGCGGAATCGGGCTCGTCACTAGCTGGCTTACATCTACGGAAGCACCCTCGGCCGTCGTCTGCGCACGCATGCAATACCAAACTTTCCCCAGCTTCGTCTGTAGAGCGCGTGACTGACTGACCCTGAATATGCGCTTTCGTCTGTCTGGTCCCAGTCCGTGCAGGCGAACATTGTGGCGGGCAGTGCCCAATTGCCTGCCGGGCACCGGCCCCGGTTTTAACCGCCCGCCCTCTGGCGCGCCATCATGACGTCACCCATCCCCTGCCTCGTGTGTAGAAGGTATGCTGCTTGGATGCTTACCACATTTTCCCCACTGTCAACGTGAACTCAGTAAGTGCCAATACACACCGTACACACGCCACTCGCCATACGTCCTTGCA
>DASVOW010000830.1:0-5767 GCA_036383155.1 Ktedonobacterales bacterium | reverse complement strand
GCCACCGGGCTGAACGATCCCACAAGCCTCACGTTCGCCAATGGCATGCTCTATGTGGGCGAGCGTACCCGCGTCACACGCTTCACCTGGGGACCGGGAGAGCAGGTGTCCAACAAGCAAGTCATCGTCAACAACCTGCCTGGTGATGGCAATCACGTGACCAGGACCGTACTCATCGGCCCCGACGGCAATCTGTACGTCGCGATCGGCTCTACCTGCAACAACTGCGTGGAGACCGATCCGCACCGCGCCAGTGTCTGGGTCTATCCTCCCGATGGCGGCAGCGGGCGTCGCTACGCGAGTGGCCTGCGCAACGCCGTCGGCCTTGCCGAAAACCCCTGGAACAATCAGATCTGGGCGACCAACAACGGCAGAGACCTCCTAGGAGACAACACGCCGCCGGAGACCGTCTACGCCCTTCAGGACGGCGGCAACTACGGCTGGCCGCGCTGCCAGGCCGGCACCATCATCGATCCCGATCTGGGCCATCCCGGCGACTGCAACGGCGTCGTCCAGCCGCTGGTCAAGATGCAGGCGCACTCAGCCCCGCTCGGCCTCGCCTTCTACAACGCGAGCCAGTTCCCCCAGCAGTATCATGGCCTTTTCGTCGCCTTCCACGGTTCGTGGAACCGCAGCACCCCGACCGGCTACAAGGTGGTCTTCGTGCCCCTGGATGGCCAGGGCAACGTATCCGGCCAGCCTCAAGATTTCGCCACCGGCTGGCTCGACCTCAAGAACAACACTGCCACAGGCCGCCCTGTAGGGCTCGCAGTCGGACCAGACGGCGCCCTCTACCTCAGCGACGACAAAGCTGGCCTCGTCTACCGCATCACCTACAGCAACAGCTAATAGCGTCAGTTCGGGATAAGGGAGGAGCCTTCTGTAAGCTAGAGCAAAGCATCCACGCTCAACTGCAGGAGGCTCCCCATGAGTATAGTGGACCTGTATTGTTCGGTAGATACCTTTTGGCAGCAGTTCGCGCCGCTGTGGGAGCGCGAACTGCTGGCGACCGGCAAGCGACGCCGCCGTCGCGTTGGTCGGCTCAGTCTCAGCGAGATCATGACCATCCTGATTCTCTTCCAGCAGTCCGGCTACCGCACGTTCAAAGGCTTCTCCACCCAGCATGTCCGGGTCCACCTGCGCGCCGAGTTCCCCGGATTGGTCAGCTATACGCGCTTTGTTGCGCTCATGCCCCGCGTGTTGGTTCCCTTGGCCGTCTACCTGCAGACGCAGATGGGATCCTGCACATGCGTCAGCTTCATCGACTCCACCGCGCTGTCGGTCTGCAAGAACGCCCGCATCCACCAGCATCGCGTCTTTGCCGTCGATGCGCGCCGCGGCAAGACCTCGGTGGGCTGGTTCTATGGTTTCAAGCTTCACCTGGTGGTCAACGACCGCGGCGAGTTGCTCGCCTTCTGTCTGACGCCGGGAAATGTCGACGACCGTCGCCCGGTCCCACGCCTCGTCCGTCGCCTCTTTGGCAAGCTCTTTGGCGATCGGGGCCATATCTCGCAGGCGCTGGCCGAGCAACTCTTCACCACGCGGGGCATCGTCCTGATCACCAAGTTGCGCAAGAACATGCGCGAGCGGCCGCTGGCCGCCACCGACAAGCTCTTGCTGCGCAAACGCGCCATCATCGAGAGCGTTAACGACCAACTCAAGAACATCTGCCAGATCGAGCACAGCCGCCATCGTAGCCCGTTCAACTTCCTCGTTCATCTCTTCGCCGGCCTGACCGCCTACTGTCATCAGCCAAAGAAACCCGCCCTCCATCTCAGCCGCGATCTGCTCGCGTTGCCTGTGATGTAGCTCTTATCCCGAACTCACGTGTGATTAGCCGGGATTGTGGATCTCGAGGCTAACGTCCCGGCGCCATCGGCACTGCCACAGATCAACGCTAAGGTCAACGCAGGCGCGCATCCGCTGCGCGTCGTGCGCTCGGTGGCAAGCCCACCCCATGCGCCGCCGTCCCATGTGGCCGGTATCCACCCTGCCGCGGGCCGGATGAGCGCGTGGCGTGATTCGCACGGGTCACATCACTCATCGCGCCAACAGGGCTCTCAAGGCGAAAATGGTTGATTGGCGCCTGCAGTAGCCCGTTACGCGCCTGCCGTCACGGCGTTCGCGGGCAGGCCAACGTATTCGACGATGAAGGCGAGCATGCGCTGCTGATATTCGTTGGTGTGGGCGAAATAGGCGCCGGCGTGGCCGCCGCTGGGGGCGACCCAGCGCTGCTTGGGTTGGGCGGCGGCGGCGAAGATACGCGCCTGGTCGGCGGGTGCAGTGGTGGCATTGTGATCATCGGCTGAAGTAATGATGAGTAGCGCGCGGGGGGCGATCCTGGCTGCCGCCTCGGCGGGGTTCGCGTCCTCCAGTCGCGCGCCGGCCAGCGCGTCCACCAATGCAGGCTCGTAAGGCAGCGCGGGGATCGCCAGTGGACCGAGCGGCAGGGTGGCCATGCGGTCAAGTTGCGGACGTTCGTCCGCCCATGGACTGTCAGCGATCACCGTGAGCAAGCTGGGGTCACGCGCCGCCGCCAGGAGCACATCCCCTGCGCCCAGCGAGACGCCCAGCACGCCGAAGCGCTTATTGGTCAGGCCGTGGTATCCCAGGAGGAAGCGCGTCGCGCCGACGATGTCGTCCGGCTCGCTGGCGCCTACACCAATCCGCCAACCCGCGCTCGCGCCGCAGCCGCGGCTGTCATAGAGCAGCACATTGAAGTTGGCGGCGTAGAGAAAGCGCGCCCAAGGCAGCATCGAGACGCGGGTTGCCTTGAAGCCGTGGACGAGGATGATTGTTGGCGAGTCGGGCGAGGCGATGGGCCAGCCAGCCCGACAGTTTCACGCCGTCGCTGGCGCTGAACTGGACCGCGCGTACCGGGGTGCCCGCTGTTCGCGTGTCGGGCGCCGCGCGGCCCGAGCGATTGGCCACTGAGGCCACAGCGCGCGCCGCCGGGGCTAGCGTCCACGGCAGAACGATCAGCGACGCCAGCGCAATCAGCCCGCGCCGCGCCCAAGCGGGTAGTCTCCGCCAACCAGTCGCGCGCTCCTTCGTCGACTTCTCCATTGGCCCAATCGCCTTTCTCGCTCCCGCGCCGCTCACCAGACTGTTCTCCACGCCAGTATAGCGTACCCAGACGCGCACAGGCTACTTCTGGGGCGAGGGCGACGCCCAGCGCATGCGCCGTTTGGTGTGGACACACTGGCCAATGGGGGAGCGTGATCGTGTGTTGCAATGGCCATACCAGACTCGCCGGGTTCCTATCTATACTACTTCCAATCCGCTTGAGGATCATCTTACCTGAGGGATGCGGGCGGATCGCGCATTGGCGTGCCCACCGTAAGGGAGAAACAGCATGGCTGGCATGCCAGCCGCCAACCAGGCGGCAGTGCAGACCGAGCAACGTGAGCGTGACGCTCAGCAACTAGCCAAGCTCGGCGCGAGTCCGGCTGCGCTGCTCCTGAGCTTCGGCACGGGTCCCCAGGGCCGAAGCTCAGGCTTGACGCGAATGGTAAAGTGGTGTAGCAATTATCCAATGGTACCGCAAGTCGGCCTCCATTCGGGCTCGCTTCGTGACCAAACTGCCCGGACCCAAGTCGCGCGAGTGGCTGAGGCGCACCCAGGCGGTCGCACCACACGCACCACACTCCGTTCTTCGACGACTCGACTTCAGACCCAACCCTGACAGCCGTCGACGGCACGACTCTGCTGGCGGGATTAGGGACGGTTAGCATCGACCATTTTAGATCAGGGGAAGGGGAAGCCGTGGAGGAACAGAGCCAACAGGCTGACGTAGCGGACCTGGCCCGTTTCGGTTACAAACAGGAGCTCCGGCTCGCCCAGACGATCGAGGACCAGTCGCTCGAGTGGGCCAACGGCGTCGACTACGGCCTCGCCGCCTCGGTCTGGACGCGGGACGTCGGCCGCGCGCTGCGCATGGCCCGCAAGCTGCAGTTCGGCACGGTATGGATCAACACGCACATCCCGCTCGTGAACGAGATGCCGCACGGCGGCTACAAGCAGAGCGACTACGGAAAGGACATGGGGATCTATTCGCTCGAGGAGTACACGCAGATCAAGCACGTCATGGCCTCCCATGACTGACGCCGCGAAAGGCCCGGCCCTCAAGCTCGAGGCCGTTCGGAAGAACTACGGGCACGTCGTCGTCGTTGATGGCGTCGACCTCGTGGTCGACCGGGGTGAGTTCTTCACCCTGGTCGGACCTTCGGGATCGGGCAAGACCACGTTGCTGCGTTTGATCGCGGGGTTCGAGCGACCGGACTCTGGCCGCATCGAGCTGGCTGGCCGAGACGTCACCTCCATCCCTCCCTACCAGCGCGAGACCAACACCGTGTTCCAGGACTACGCGCTCTTCCCGCACATGTCGGTGGCGGACAACATCGGCTACGGGTTGCGCATCAAGGGCGTGGCGAGGCAAACCCGCGACGAGCGGGTCCAGCGTGCGCTCGACATGGTCCGGCTCAGTGGGCTCGGCGGCCGCCGCCCCAATCAGCTGTCGGGCGGGCAGCGGCAACGCGTCGCGCTGGCGCGCGCCGTGGTCAACGAGCCCGAGGTGCTACTGCTCGACGAGCCGCTCGGAGCGCTGGACCTCAAGCTGCGCCAGGAGATGCAGATCGAGTTGAAGCAGATCCAGAAAGAGGTTGGCATCACCTTCGTCTACGTCACCCACGACCAGGAGGAGGCGCTTACCATGAGCGACCGCGTGGCGGTGATGTCGAGCGGCCGGATCCAGCAGATCGGTACCCCCGTGGAGGTCTACGAGCAGCCCGCGACCGAGTTCGTCGCCGACTTCATCGGCATCTCCAATATCCTCCTCCGCGACGGCGTCCGCTTTGTCGTGCGGCCGGAGAAGATCCGCATGCTGGCGGAGGGCGAGCCTGACGACGTCGGCATGACCGTCGAGCCGGGGCGCGTCGAGCAGGTCGTCTACGCGGGCATGACGACGCGCTACATCGTGCACCTCGATCGCGGGGAGCAGTTGGTGGCGGTGCGTCAGAACATGGACGCTCAGGGCGACACCCAGAAGTTTGAAGGCCAGCCGGTCCGCCTGGCCTGGACGGCGGACCACACGTATGTGCTTCGACAAGGGGGGTAGGAAGTCGATGAAGCGGGGTATGAAGTCCATGAAGCTCTGGGGCCTGGCAGCGGCGTCGATGCTGCTGCTCGTCGCATGCGGTTCCAGTGGCGGCACTCGCGGGCCCACGACGCAGCAGCCGCCGACGGCGAACATGAAGCCGCAAACCACCATCGGCGCCGGCGAGGGTCAGTTGAACCTGGTCCTTTGGGACGGCTACGCCGACAAATCGTGGGTCGACCCGTTCACCCAGGCGACCGGCTGCAAGGTCAACCAACATCCCGCCGGATCGTCGGACGAGATGGTTAGCCTGATGAAGAACGGCGGCGGCGGGCAGTGGGACATGGTCTCGGCTTCCGGTGACGCGGACCTGCGCCTGATCTACGGGGGCGACGTCAAGCCCATGAACGTCAACCTGATCCCCGACTGGCAGAACTTCGAGACATATTTCAAGAACCCGCCGTTCAACACGATCAACGGCGTGCACTACGGCATCTCGCTCCAGTGGGGCCCCAACACGCTGCTCTACAACACCAAGGTATTCCCCAACAAGCCGACCAGCTGGTCGGTCATCTACGACCCCGCCTACAAAGGCCGGATCACGGTGCCCGACAACCCGATCCAGATCGCCGACGCGGCGCTCTACCTCAGCAAGTCGCAGCCGAGCCTTGG
>DASVOW010000829.1:0-2551 GCA_036383155.1 Ktedonobacterales bacterium | reverse complement strand
GGGCTGCCCGCGCATCTGCTGGTGGAGGGGCGCAGCGACGACTTTCAGCGCCACTTCCTGATCACGCACTTCTTCGGGCCGGTGCGCTTCATGAAGCTGCTGGAGCTGGTGCCCTGCGCGCAGAGCGACCCCGAGATGATGCGCTACATGGGCGAGTTCGGCGCGGAACGGCTCGGCAAGGGGATCGTCTACTGCAAAGACACCCCCAACTTCATTGGTAACCGCATCGGTATGTATGGCTTCGCCGCGACGCTGAAGCGCATGCTGGATGAGGGCTACAAGATCGAGGAAGTGGACGCGATCACGGGTCCGGCGATGGGCCACCCGCGCTCGGCAACCTTCCGCACATCTGACCTCGCCGGGCTCGACACGTCGCTGCATGTCGCCGACAACCTCTACGAGAACCTGCCGCACGACCCGCAGCGCGACATTTTCCAGATGCCGCAGTTCGTCCGCGAGATGGTGCAGCGCGGCTGGCTCGGCGACAAGACCGGCCAGGGCTTCTATAAGAGGGTGAAGGGCGAGGGCGGCAAGAGCGAGGTGCTGGTGCTCGATCCGGCGACGATGGAGTATCGCCAGCAGGATTCGGTGCATTTCTCATCGCTCGACACCGCCAAGAGCGCGCCGGATGTCTTCGACCGCATGCGCCAGGTGATCAACTCGCAGGACCGCGCCGGTAAGCTGGCGTGGGAGCTGACCGCCGATACGCTGCTCTATAGCGCAACGGTGGCTGAGGAGATCGCCGACGACATCGTGAGCGTGGATAACGCGATGCGCTGGGGCTACAACCAGGAGGTTGGTCCCTTCCAGGTGTGGGACGCGTTGGGCGTGGAGGCGCTGGCGAAGCGCATGACGGCGGAGGGGCGCACGCTGCCGCCGCTGGTCGAGCGCGTGCTGGCGACGCCGCAGAAGCGCTTCTACACGGAGACGCCGGAGCGCAGCTACTTCGACTTCAGCGGCAGCTACATGCCGGTGCCGCAGCATGGTCCGTCGCTGAGCCTGACGCTGCTCAAGAAGGGCAACAAGGTCGTCAAGGAGAATCGCAGCGCGTCGCTGATCGACCTGGGCGACGGCGTGCTGGGCGTGGAGTTCCATGCCAAGATGAACGCCATCGACGACGAGATAATCGCGATGCTCAATGCCGCCGTCGACGAGGGTCAGAAGAACTGGCGCGCGATCGTCGTGGGCAACGAGGCGCCGGACTTCTGCGTGGGGGCGAATCTCGCGCAGGTGCTGATGGGCGCCAAGATGCGCATGTGGCCGCTGATCGAAAAGGCGACCAACGCTTTCCAGCAGGCCAACCTGCGGCTGAAGTATAGTCCGGTGCCGGTGGTGGTCGCACCGGCGGGGCGCACGCTCGGCGGCGGCGCGGAGATCGTGATGCATGGGGCGAAGGCGCGCGCGGCGGCGGAGACGTATATCGGGCTCGTCGAGGTCGGCGCGGGGCTGATTCCAGCGGGCGGCGGCTGCAAAGAGTTGCTGGCGCGCTGGGCGGGCATGGCGCCGGAGCACGGGCCGTTCGCCGCGTCGCGCCACGTCTTTGAGTTCGTCGCCATTGCTACAGTCGCCACCAGCGCGGTAGACGCCCAGCAATACGGCTTCATTCGCAAGTCGGACGCGATCTCGCTGGACCGCGAGCGCCTGCTGGCGGATGCGAAGGCCGACGCGCTGGCGCTGGCCGACGCGAAAGACCGGGGTGAGTGGCAGCCGCCGATGCCGCCAACGTTCCGGCTGCCGGGTGAGGGTGCCCGTCTGGTGCTGGAGCAGGTGGTGGACAACCTGCGATTGCAGGGTAAGGCCAGCGAGCATGACGCGGTGGTTGCGGGCAAGCTCGCCTACGTGCTCACCGGCGGCAACTGTTCGCCGCTGGATACGCTCACCGAGCAGCAGGTGCTCGATCTGGAGCGCGAGGCGTTCGTCAGTCTCGCCGGCATGCCTAAGACGCAAGACCGCATGGAAGCCCTGCTCAAGACGGGCAAGCCGCTGCGGAACTAAGCTGATTGCTAACCCGATGCCTTGCTGCCCCTCTTTCGTGAAAGAGAGGCAGCAAGGCGTGCTATTTCGTTCTACTGCCCCTATGACTGAGGGGAAGCAGCATGTTTTGTCCCATCTAAACGGCACTACATGTCCGATTCGCTTGGAAGCTAGAGGTGCATTGCGTACTATTGATGGGAAGGATATGATGAGGACGTACCGCTCAGATTTGTCTTGACAAGAATCTGGAGAACTCGCGGGAGATGGAGTAGCAATGCAGCAGCCTAACCAAAAGCAACACGACGCCCATGAGCGTGAAGAAGAAGAACAGCGGGCATTAGAGGAAGCTGAGCGAGATCGTTTGGCCTTGCTTGAAGCATGGAAAGAATACTACAAAACACATCCTGAGGCTGCCACTGTGAGCTCGGAGGAGATTCTTGACCGGGAGCGCGGGGAACGCTAATATTCCTTCGACACATCGAGATTTGCCCGCCACAGTTGCTCGAGCGTCTTGAGATCTTCCAGAAAGTCGGCGTGGCTCTGATCGTGCCCCTGCTCAAGCTCCTCCAGCACGTCG
>DASVOW010000828.1:0-3156 GCA_036383155.1 Ktedonobacterales bacterium | reverse complement strand
CGGTGATGGAGCGGGCGAGCCCGCTGCTCGTGGCCAGGGGAAACTCGGTTATCGCACCGGCTGGCGTAATACGCCCGATCTTGCCGGTCGCGGGGTTGTTGGCGGTCCACTCGGTAAACCAGAGGTTGCCATCCTGGCCGATGGCGATGCCTGAGGCAAAGGTATTGGCCTCGGAGAGTGGGAATTCCGTGACGCCGCCGGCCGGGGTGATGCGCCCAATGACGTTCACCGTTGTCTCGGTAAACCAGAGGTTGCCATCGGGTCCAGCGACAATGTGCATGGCAAAGCTCTTGGGCGGGAGCGGAAACTCGGTGATGTGGCCATCAGGCGTAATACGCCCGATTTTGTCAGGCTCCGTGAACCAGATCGCATGGTCCGGCCCCACCGTGATGTCCACTGGATAGGTCATAGGTCTGGGCAGAGGAAACTCCGTGATCGCGCCAGCGGGTGTGATGCGCCCGATCTTGCCAGTTGGGCCGGTGACGCTGGCTTCGGTGAACCACACGTTGCCATCGGGACCGATGGTGATGCGCTGCGCGGCGAAGGCGGTGTTTGGCAGCGGAAATTCGACGATGTTTCCATGCGACGAGCTACCTGTTGTGGAGGTTGCGGCTGGTTGAAAGCCTGCCGTGCTGGCGCCACATCCCGCCGCGGTCAGGGCAAGCAGAAGGGCGAACGGAGGCCAGATCCAACGTGTGAAAGCCATACGATCATACGTACGCATGATGGGGGACTCCTTTACTATGGCGGCTATCAGGCGATGCGCCCGATGGCATTACCACTGAGCTCTGTAAACCAGATCGAGCCGTCTGGCGCGGCAGCGATATTCAGCGCAGCACTGTTGGCTCTGGGGACGGCATAGGTAGATATGCTGCCAACAGTGGTGATGCGCCCAATGGTGTTGCTGAGCTGCTCGACAAACCAGAGCGCGTTGTCTGGCCCAGCAGCGATGCCCATGACGCCGCTGTTTGGCGTTGGGATAGTGAATCTGGTGACTGTGCCGCCAGGCGTCACACGCAGAATGGCGTTGCTCCCTGATGCGGTGACCCAGAGATTGCCGTCGGACCCAGTCGTGATTCCCGTCAGTTGTTCATCAGTGGCAGACACGCTCACTGGTGGGAGGACTGTCCCGCTCGGCGTCATGTGCCCAAGCTGGCTCCCCTGGCTCGTGTGCCAGATGTACCAGAGATCGCCACCCGGGCCGAATGTCATCTCGCCAGGCTCGCCCTGCTGCGAGAGCGCAAACTCGGTGATCTGACCTCCAGGCGTAATGCGTCCGATTTTATCGCTGCCACGAAGATTCACGTTTCCCACCTCGCCAAACCAGACGGCGCCGTCTGGTCCAGCCGTTATGCTGCGCGCGTAGAGTCCATCGGTGGGGAGGGGAAACTCGCTGATGCTTCCGCCAGGCGTGATGCGCCCGATCGTTCCTGCCGTCTGTTCGGTGAACCAGATGGCGTTGTCCGGCCCAGCGGCTATATCGACGGGATGTCTATTGGCACCAGAGAGCGTGAACTCGGAGATCACTCCAGCGGGCGTCAGGCGGCCGATCTGTCCCGCCATCTGTTCGGTGAACCAGACGGAGCCGTCGGCTGCGCGCACAATACCTCCTGGCTGGCTGTTGGGCGTTGGCAACGCGAACTCACAGATATGTTTCCCCTGCGTCAACACGACACATGTCGGGATGACGGGCGTTGGCCCCGTAGGCTGATCGCCGCTCTGCGACACGTGCACGGCAAAGAGCAACACTGTCAGGCTCACGATCAACACGACCGCGGCCACGGAGGCGAACGAGCTGAGCTGCGACTGAGCGGCACGCAGCGCGCGATCAGTGCGCGCCGGTTGCCGGCTAGGCACGCGCACACGGGTGAACGCAGCTTGCGGCGGCAGACTGTAGCGGGCGGCGTGCTGCACCTGCTCCAGCGTAATGGGCGGCAGCGCCGTCGGCGGCGGCTCGGAAGCCTTCGTGATGGCGGGTTGTGCGGAGGTGAAGTGGCGGCGGAGCGCGTCGTCCACCACGGCATAGGTCGCGCATTGGGCCTGACACCAGGCACAGGTCGAGACATGATCATG
Organism: Ktedonobacterales bacterium; assembly: GCA_036383155.1. GTDB lineage: Bacteria > Chloroflexota > Ktedonobacteria > Ktedonobacterales > JADMIN01 > DASVOW01. The sequence continues at coordinate 1,083 of DASVOW010000828.1, read as the reverse complement.
CACCTCGCTCGCTTGTTCACCGTCGAGCAGATCGCCACCCAGCAGTGGCAAGAGCGGAGCATAGAGCGGGCAGAACGGTGTTGGCACGGGTGCCGGTGTGGCAGTGTTATACGTCGTCATGGGAGTGGCCGCTCCTTCGCAGAGGTGCCCGATGCTGCGGTCTGTTGCGCGAAATAGGCGTTGCGTAGCCGCTGCTTGGCACGTGAGACGCGCTTTTTGGCGGCCTCCGGCTCGATATTGACCATGTGGGCGATCTCCTGCGCCGTGAACCCTTGCACGACGTTGAGCAGAAGACACGCGGAATCTTTAGGCCCGAGGCTACCGAGAACCTCCCGCAAGAGCTCGCCTTCGGCGACCAGATCCTCGAATGGCGCCGGTTCGTACAGACCATCTGGCTCACGCGGTTCGAGGAGATCGAGGGATTCCCAGGCAATGACGCGACGGCGGCGCAGGACGGAAATGGTACGATGGTAGGCGGCCTGAAAGAGCCAGCGACGTATATCGTTCTCGTCGGCACCCTCGACGAATGGCGGCACTCCACGCTGGTTCGCTCTCCAGGCATCTACGAAGGCATCCTGCACGACATCACGCGCCTGCTCCGCATCGCCGACCAGACCGCACACGAAGCCAATGAGCGCACCCTGCAGGTGGCTGAGGGAGTCGGCAAATGATGCCGACGACAGCGGGTGCAACGCCAGCTCCTCTCCCATATGTTCCCTACTCTCTTGCGGTGCGGTCTAGCCTCGCGCGCTGTGACGACACCCTCTTGTCGTTGTACCGTCATGAGTTTCAGCGCACGAGGCATAAAGCAGGGGACATGTTTGCGTGTATTCATGTCATAGTGTGCGGCGTCTCACAATGTCGAAGGAGGTTACGAGAAGCGTTACGGCGAGGGCGCCGAGTATATAGTGGCACAGCGAGAGGTCTGCTCGATCGCCTCGGTGTGTGGCTCCAACGCACTGGTCAGCGTTGCTCCCGACTGAGGCGCTTGACATATGACGCATGCTGGCACAGTGTACTGCTACCGATGGTCGTCCTTGCGCCACCACCCGGCGTCCAAGCCTGGCCTTGAGGATAGCGATG
>DASVOW010000827.1:0-4319 GCA_036383155.1 Ktedonobacterales bacterium | reverse complement strand
CGCGACGCTCGATGAGCTACGCGCCATCACCCCGCAAGACGTGTTCGACATGCTGGGCGTCGAGATCGGCCCCGCACGGCAGCGTTGCGCCTTGCTGGCCCTGCGCGTGCTCCACCAGGGTATCGACGGCCCCTACACTGGTCGCCTCGAAGACGAAGACAACGACTTGAGCGAAAGCTAATCCGTCACGTGAGTGTCGTAACGTCGGCCAAGTCTTGAAAGAGGCCGAGCCGGTTGCCAAATGGGTCTGCAAAATCGCACCAGGCGACTTCCCCTTCGATGCGCTCAATCGGAGTGATGGAGACGTGTAGCGCTTGCTCCAGGCGTTCACGTTCATCCTCAATATCGCTGACGCCGAGATGCAGGGGGCCATTGCCAGGAGCAGGCGTGCCCTCCGCCACCTGCAACCAGCAGTTGGGCATAATCTCCCATTCCGCCAAACCCGGTCCTGGCTCGTCATCCGGTGGCCGCCCAAGCAACGCCGAATACCACCTGACCGCCGCGCTGAAGTCGTTCGCGCGCACCTGCATCGTGATGCCCACGACCTCCAATGGCTGCTTCATGGCTGCTTATCCTCTCGTCCGTTGAACACACCATTCGCACGATGCTCCCATGGGGGCACGGCTGCATGATCGTTGCCACTATGACAGCGGAATTTTATCCTCTCGGTTGCCTTCTCACACTCACGTTAGGGGCGCTAGAGCCGCTCACGATATGGCACAATAGAGTTATACAAATGACGGTATGGTCCATAACCAGGACTACAACGCTGCAATTGGATGATGTTACAAATCCGGTAACTTGTAGTTTACATAGTAGAGCATATTACCCTTCGTTTCCTGATTAGTTACAAGCGAACTGGGAAATATCAAGGGTTGGGTGTGAGATAATTCATAGAATCTGGCTAGCTGCCATGGTAGAGTTGTAGCGTAGCATGCAGAAAACCGGTTTAAGCCCTTATGAGCAGCTCGTTCGTAGATGTCGCACGGCGCTATGCGAAAGCGTCAATGCTGAGCCGATGCGTATGTGCTCCACGCTTCATGTGACGATGCAGGTGGTAGTAGGGCGGTGGTTGCTGTTTCATGCATTCTATCTCGCTCGTATGTCTTGCGACGTGTACCTCATTATTGCAGTGCTGAATTTCGGGGATGAGGGGAAAGTGATGAATCCAGCAGGTGCACCAATGGCGGTGGCTCCGGTATCTCTTGATGGACGTTTTGCGCGTCTGCGGCCTATCACGCAAGCTGACTATGGTTTTCTATGGGAGTGTCGCTGCCATCCAGAGATCATGTATCTCTGGATGCAGGGGCGCACGCTGCCGACATTCGAGCAATATGTGAACGAGCTCGAGTCAGCGATGCGGGGCACAATCCTCCAAATGATGATGATCGAGACACGCGACGATCCACATCCGGTGGGCTTTATCTTTGCCTACGACTACAATCGCTGGGATCGGCATACGTTCTTTACCATCGCAATCCATCCAGCCTACACCGGCTTTGGCTGGGGGGCAGAGGCGACGCTACTGTTCCTCAACCATCTCTTTGCCTACATGGACCTGCGCAAAATCTACATGGAGATCTACGAGTTCAACAACAGTTCGCTGGCGCCACTGCTCCGGGCAGGCGCGCACGAGGAAGGGCGATTTCGTGCACATCGCTACTATCAGGGCGCCTATCACGATGTAATTCGCCTGGCGGCTACTCGCGAGGAGTGGAGTGAGACAGGAGCTAAGCTGGCTATGTTGCTGGCGCCGCGCAAAGCAGAGGCGAGTCCGGAGTCTAATGGTCAGCAACAGCAGAATGGTGTTGCAGCAGAACGTATACCATCAGCGGATGACGCGCCTATCCAAACACTAGCGGTGATGCTGGACTCAACGGTTCCCGTTAACGTTGACGCCGATATGGCTGAACCCAGCGACAACTAACGCACGACTTGACAACACATTCCCAATTGCGCCGGTAGCTTCGCCATTGAGTGTATCTATCTAAGCTTGCACAAGCACAGCTATGCTTGCGCGCAATATAGCCCTGTGCGCTCTCGAAGCTGTTCCGGCAATGCGACGATTTCTATTCCACATCTTGCGACCAACCGTCCGTCCGGTCAACGCCCGACCCATATCTCAATCATACCTGACGTGACCGCTCACCATGCGCAATCGCGCGGTCGCGCTTCCTACGGCATTCTTACCATAGCCGGGCGCCGCGCTGTGCGTCATGCATTACCCTTGCATCTGCCACGTGGTTCATTGGCATCATGGAGCCCGCCTCTTTCCTATACCTCTGCTCCACGTTGATGAGATATCCACGGCGAATCTGACAGCACTCCGGCTCCGGCTTCTGGTTCTGCGCTCAGGCAGAAATGCACTGAGATTATAGAAGGTTGCTATTTCGCGCCGTAGTGTGTTGGAAAGGAGCGGCGGAGGAGAACATATTTCCCCTATCACAAGCCGGGAGAGGTGACACTCCCTGATGGGTTGCTGAAATGTATCCAGCACATTTGACCTATCTGTCACGATACTACACTTAGGAGTAGGATTACATGATCGACGAGACTATCAAGACTGACGAACTGCAGTCTGAGGAGCCCAAGAAGAGCACAAGCCGGCGTGCGATGCTGCGACTGGCCGCGCCTGTCGCCGCCGCTACTGCTCTCGCAGCAACTGGCGTCATCAAGGCTGGCACCGTCCACGCAGCGCCTTCCAGTTCCCGTGTTGTGAGCCCTCGCACACAGGGATCTGCGATGATTGCTGGCACGTCTAACACTGAGACCGAAAGCACTTATCTCATCAATTGGGGCAACACCTTAGGCTCGGGGGGGAACAGTCGATTCCCTGGTACCCTCGATGTGGAAGACTCGTTTGTCAATCCTGCGAGTGGCGGTGACCCCGTTTACGCAGAGCCTGGGTATTCTTACGCACTGCGCGGGCGTAGCGCGAGCTGGGTTGGCACTATCGGCATCCTGGGCCGCTATCCTGGTGATACCGCATCTGGATCCGGTAGCTTGCTCAAGGGCGGAAACGCTGGCGTGTACGGCTACGTCAACCACGCAGATGCAGATGGTAACAAGAACACCGGCTATGGCGTCATCGCGCAGAGCCACCAAGGTGCAGCCCCATTGCTCCTCCAGGGTGGCTTCGCCGGCAGCCCGATTAATGGCGCATTGGCTGTAGATGGTAACGGCGTCCTCCTCAACCGCCGCTATGGTGCGGGGTATGCGACGTCCTCGCTGAACTTCCTTTCCGCGCCGTTCCGCTTCGTTGACACGCGTGGTGGCTCTGGTACGCCCTACTCCGGCCAGGGCCCGTGGGCGGCAAATACCAACCACATCATCCAGATTACCGGCCTTCATGGCGTGCCCTCAGGTGCGAAAGCTATCCTGGGCAACGTCACTGTCACCCAGACGGCTGGCAATGGCTATCTGCGGCTATATCCTGCTGGCGCGGCAGTGCCTGGCACCAGCTCGATCAACTATGTCGCCGGCCAGACCATTGCCAACGCGTGCGTTGTCGGTCTGAGCAGTGGCGGGGCACTTGCCATCCACGTAGATGGTTCGTCCACGCAGGTCATCCTCGACATCGCTGGTTACGTCATCTAGTCCGATGTAGCCTGGCGCACGTCGTAGGACTCTCGGAGCCGGCGAGGAGAAATCCTCGTCGGCTTTATCTCATGATATGTGCTGGCGTATCTTGGTATATCCTGAGCGAATATGGCACATCATCAGAGCTCGCTGTAGCGGTCGGGACATGCCAGTCCGCTGCCGAGCAGCACGCCACCGTGTCTATCAGAGGCAATGCCATAGGGCGGGCAGACGTTCGCCGCACTATAGGCCGCCAACATATGAGTGACACGCTGATAGGCTTGCCGTCCCACTTGGCGCGTCTCGATTCCTCCCGTAAAGTCCACCGGTCCGAGCTGGCTGATGCTCGCGTGTGGCGCGAACCCCGACGACTCAGCGTAGATCGCAGGCGCGTTCGTGCCCGTCTCACTCGCCGTCCAGCGGAACTCTCCGACGCTCTGGCCGTCTACCGTCGCCCGCCAGGTGGCCGCTCCACTATCCCCGCTCGCGCCGTCTGCAACGGCCTCCAGCGCGTAGGTGTGCGAGGCGCCGTCACTGCCAGCCGTTCCCATCGCCCCATATGCGCATGGGCCCTTACGCGAGCTGCTATCGAAGGCGCAGTAAAACCATCCCGCGTGCGCGCTATCGTACCAGGGAACCCAGTAGCCGATCTGGATGAAGCTGTCATCGCTCAGATACGAGCCGATCCAGAAGTAGTTGGTGGTCGTGTCGCCGACGCGCTGCGGCAGTCGTGTGATAAT
>DASVOW010000826.1:0-4741 GCA_036383155.1 Ktedonobacterales bacterium | reverse complement strand
GACGTGCAACTCGTATATCAGTGCGGACTCCAGCGGCGGGGCCTGCCAGCCGGCATCATCCCAATGGAAGAGGCTGTGATCGACGACACGCGACGGGCCGAAGACGCCGTGCGGCTGCCATAGCGAGCGCGGGTCGGGTAGAGCTTCGCCGCCATCCAGCACAAATTTGTACTCGGTGCCGGGTGTGGCAGTGGCAACCTCAACTTGCCACCAGCCGCGCTCGCCAGCGTTCATGGGAATGTGCTCGCCTAGCGTCTGTATCTCGACGTGATGGGCGTTGGGAGCCCAGACACGGAATATGGTCATATGGTTCCTTCTTCTCGGGCCAGCAGCGCCACCGGGAAGCGACGCAGCAGATCGGTGAGCGCGATTGTGCCACCCTCGATGGTGTCGCCAGTTAGCTCATTGTGCCAGCGACCAGCGGGAAGCTCCAGCGTGGTATCGCCCCATTCGGCATGGTCGCCACCGAGGCCGAGCACGAGGCGGGGAGCAACCGTGACGGCGTCGCCGGTGCGCACAAACGCCACAAGATGCGCAGCCTTTTCGCCCCGCGCAACGAGCGGTAGATATGTGGCGCGTGGGCCAAATAGCTCCGGACGGCGCTGGCGCAGCGCGAGCGCCTGACGGATCAGCCAGAGCTTGGGTAGGCCCTCGTCGCGGCGCGCCCAGATGTCTTCTATCGTCGCACCTTCCAGGTCGGCGAGTAGGCGGCGGCGCAGATCGTAATCGACAGGACGGCGATTGTCGGGATCGACCAGACTCAGGTCCCAGCTCTCCGTTCCCTGGTAGATGTCGGGAACGCCGGGCGCGGTGAGTTTGAGCAGTGTCTGAGCTAGCGAGGTGATCCATCCTGGCGTGGTGAGCGAGTCCACGAAGCGCTGCAGATCGGCGACGAACTCCTGATCGGTAAGCGCGCTTTCGATGAAGGTGCGCAATGCGCGCTCGTAGTCGGGCTGTGGCTCCGTCCAGGAGGTATAGAGCTTTGCCTCGCGGGCAGCCTTCTCCATGTAGGCCGTTGCCCGCTCGAGATCGATGGGCCACGCGCCAACGAGCGTCTGATAGAGGAGATATTCGGCGTTGCGGTCGGGGAGATTCCCTGTGCGGTGGCGCTCGTTGTGTTCCGCCCAGTGGCGCACGGTGTCGCCCCAGCGGTCGGGGATCTCCGAGAGCAGGCTAATGCGCGCGCGGACGTCTTCGCTGCGCTTGGTGTCGTGTGTCGAGGTCGTCAGCATCGTCTGGGGCCAGTGGAGCTGTGTGGCGGTGCAGGCGGCGTGGAACGCCTCGACCGATGTGCCGAAGTGCGCAGGGTCGCCGCCAACTTCGTTGAGCGAGATGAGGCGGTTGAAGCAGTAGAAGGCCGTGTCTTCCGCGCCCTTTGCCATTGCTGGTCCGGTCAATTGCTGGAAGCGCATGACGATCTCTGATTCCAGGTCGCCCCGTGTGCGCAACAAGAGCAGATCGGCCAGGAAGGTGAAGACGTCGGAGTCGAGGTCGGGGCGTTGCCGCCGCGCCGTCTCGATTGCCTCCACGATAATGCGCAGGTCGTCCTCACGCACGCTCCCAGCCTCTGCCTGCACGTAGGTGCGATACACAGGAAAGGTGGCGATCACCTCGCGCAATACCTCTTGCAATTCGTGGCGCGTGTAATCACGGTAGCGCCAATGACGCTGACAGATGTCGAGCCAGAGGGCAGTCAGGCGTATCACGTCGCTGCCCAACGTCTCGCGCAGCACCAAGTGTTTCTTCTCGTGGACCAGCGCCGGATAGTCGGTCGGCTGGCCCGTGAACTCGGCATACAGGGAGGTCAGCGGCTCTTCCCCAGCAGGATCGACGAAGAGGCCGCCAACAGTGTTCAGGAAGTCGTAGCCGCTCGTGCCAGCGACGGGCCACGCGGCGGGCAGGCGCTCGCCTGGCTCAAGTATCTTCTCCACGACGACCCATGCGTTGGGCGCCGCGTCGCGCAGGCGTTGTAGATATGCCGCAGGATCGCGCAGGCCATCCACATGATCGATGCGCAGCCCCTCAATGACGCCCTCGTGGAGCCAGCGCAGTATCAACTCATGCGTGTCCGCAAAGACGCGCTCGTCTTCGGCTCGAATGCCTGCCAGGGAGTTGATGTCGAAGAAGCGGCGATAGCCAAGCTCGCGCTCTGCCGCTCGCCAGAAGCTGAGGCGGTAGTTTTGTCGCTCCAGAAACTCGTCGAGCGCCTCAAGGTCAGCGTTGATTTCGGCTAGCACGGTGTCGATCGCCCCTGCCACACGTGGGTCGTGTTCGCAGAGGTTGGCGAGCAATGTACGCAGCACCTCTTTGTCGCGGTGGCGGTTTTGGTCGCCGCCACGACGGCTCATTTCCGGCGGTGGCAACTGGCCAAAGGCATTGGCAATGAATGCCAGCTCGTCGGATTTGCAGCGGTCGGCGGCGATCGCCAGTGGCACGTCGAGCGAGCGCGGGGCGACTGGAAGCGTGTGCTCGAAGTAGCGCAGGGTGAAGCTGCCGCCGTCGCGTGTCAGCATGATCTGTCGCGCTTCGAGCACGCGCCCGTAGTGGTCGCCAAGGATGGGCAGCAGCACGGTGTTGCGGAGCTTTGCCTCTGGTGGATCCCAATCGACGTCGAAGTAGCGCGCGTATCGGCTCGCCGGGCCGTTTTCGAGCACGTCCCACCACCAGGCGTTGTCGGACCCGCCGATCGCCATGTGATTGGGCACGATGTCGAGGATGTTGCCGAGACCCGCGTGTGCGAGCGCCTCGTGCAGGCGGGAATGGGCCTCTGCGCCGCCTAGCTCACGGTTCACATGCTTCGGGTCGACCACGTCATAGCCGTGGGTGCTGCCGGGCGCGGCTTGGAGCGAGGGTGAGCTATAGAGATGGCTCACCCCAAGGGCCGCCAGATAGTCGGCTATGCCGGCTGCCGCATCGAACCCGAAGCCGGAGTGAAGCTGCACGCGGTAGGTGGCCCGTAACTCATGACGCTCGTGTTGCTCAGCATGCTCACGGGACATAGCGCAATACCACCAGGGAACGCCCATCCAGGAGATACTCATCGCCGGTCTGCAACATTGACTTCTCTGGCTCTTTGGCGGGATCGGGATCCGGCGGCGTTTGTGTGTCTACCAGCACTTGCCAGTGCCCACCCCGCGGCCCCCCATCGGGCAGCACGAACGGCGACTGCTCGGCGTGCGCGTTCATCAGAATGAGCAGCGTGTCGTCTTCCACGGGGATACCGTGTTCGTCCACCTCGCCGAGGGCGTCGCCGCCAATGCGCATTCCCAGGATGCGCACCCAGCCAGCATCCCACAATTCGTCGGATACTTCTACGCCGTCCGGGCCGAGCCAAGTGATGTCTTTCACCTCGGAGCCACGGATGCTGCGCCCTTGGAAGAACTTGCGCCGTTGCAGACTGGGGTGCGCGCGGCGCAGTGCGATCATGCGGCGCGTGAAGTTGAGCAAGGCGCGGCGCTGGTCGTCGAGGTCCCAGTCATACCAACTGAGATCGTCGTCCTGGCAATAAGCGTTGTTGTTGCCCTGCTGCGTGCGGCCAAGCTCATCGCCGCCGCTGAGCATCGGCACGCCCTGCGAGAGCATCAGCGTCGCCAGGAAATTGCGCTTCTGCCGTTCGCGCAACTCGATGATCTCAGCGTCATCAGTCGGACCTTCGACGCCGCAGTTCCACGAGTAGTTGTCGTTGGCGCCGTCACGATTCTCTTCGCCGTTGGCCTCGTTATGTTTCTCGTTGTAGCTGACCAGATCGTGCAGCGTGAAGCCGTCGTGGGCCGTGACGAAGTTGATGCTGGAGTAGGGGCGTCGCCCGTCGTCCTGGTAGAGGTCGCTACTGCCCGTGAGTCGCCCAGCGAACTCGGCCAACTGGCCCTCGTCGCCCTTCCAATACCGGCGCACGCTGTCGCGATATTTGCCGTTCCACTCGGCCCAGAGCACGGGGAAGTTGCCGACTTGATAGCCACCATCGCCGACGTCCCAGGGCTCCGCGATCAGCTTGGTGGTGGAGATGATAGGGTCCTGGTGGATGATGTCGAAGAAAGCCGATAGGTGATCAACCTCGTGCATGCCTCTGGCGAGGGCGGCGGCGAGATCGAAGCGGAAGCCGTCGACGTGCATCTCCTGCACCCAGTAGCGCAGGCTATCCATGATCAGCTTCAGCACCTGGGGATGGCGTGTGTTTGGGGTGTTGCCTGTACCGGTGTAGTCCATGTAATAGCGCTCGTTCTCCGGCACGAGGCGATAATAGGTGGTGTTGTCGATGCCGCGAAAGCTCAGCGTCGGCCCCAACTCACTGCCCTCCGCAGTGTGATTGTAGACCACATCGAGAATGACCTCGATGCCGGCACGATGCAGTGTTTTCACCATCTCTTTGAACTCACGCACCTGGGCACTGGGCTCGTTCTGGCTGGCGTAGCGTCCTTCGGGGGCGAAGAAGTTTATGGTGTTGTAGCCCCAATAGTTGCGCAGGCCGCGATCAAGCAGGATCTTATCGTCGAGGAAGGCGTGAACGGGCATCAGCTCGATGGCAGTAACGCCGAGCTGATGCAGGTGCTCGATGATGGGTGGTGATGCCAGCCCGGCATAGGTGCCGCGCAACTCCTCGGGCACGTCGGGATGGCGCGCGGTCAGCCCTTTGACGTGGGCCTCGTAGATGATCGACTTGTGCCATGGCGTGAGTGGGTGGCGATCGCCTTCCCAATCGAAGGAGGGATCGATGACAACGCCTTTGGGCATGCCCCAGGCA
>DASVOW010000825.1:0-3998 GCA_036383155.1 Ktedonobacterales bacterium | reverse complement strand
CCCGTCTCTTCACTGACTTCGCGCAGCGCCACTTCTTCGGTTGATTCGCCTTGATGTGGCGTTCCTTTCGGCAGCACCCAGAAGTTATCCCACGCTCGGCCAACGAGCACTATCTCAGCCGTGGACGGATTAGCTTGCGGGGGTACAGTGGTGTCTTCGGAATGCGTGGCAGGAGAAGCTGGGGCTGGAACTTGACGGTATACGACGCCACCCGCTGAGAAGGCGCGAACGGTTCGTGGTTTCGGCATGGCGTTTCGTATCGGCTTGCGCCGGTGTCCTCTTAGTGTCTGCTTGTGAGGGGAGAGAGTCTCCCATTCGTCCAGTATGGACGAAAGAATGAGCGAATATCTCGAACAAGGCACTGCTGCACTGGGAGCGCTCGCCGTACGCGAGCACCCCCACTTGACGCGGTCAGACCGCCACGACGCGATTCTTCTCGCGATTTACCCGCAGGATCTTGAGCAAGTATTGTTCGGAATTGAGATAGTATGGATTGCGCTTGATGAACTTCCCGACGACCGCGATGGGATGGAGTTTCAGCATCTCGACGACCAGAGCGCCAGGCAGCTTGGAATAATCGTAGTGCATCAGTGCGATGATAGGCGCATTCTGGAACGTGAAGACTGCATCCGAGGCGGCTTCATATTTCAGCACTTGTTCGGGTGTGGCAATCTCATGTGTCAACCAGCTCATATCCATTGAGATTCGCACTGCCTTCCAACCTTCGCGCAGCGCCTGGGCGATGAATGTCTGATGAGTGGAGAGGAGGTGATATGGATCGAAGCGCTTGCCGACGAGGAGCGAATCACGCTCGGAGAGGAACACAAGCTGACCGGCTTCTTGCGCCGCGGCGACATCGACCCCTGCCTTGGTTAACCCCTGCTCTACTTCGGCGCATGAGGTTGGCGAGCCGGCAAACAGACATTTTTCTGAAGATGCCAGTCCCACCTCAATCAGACGCGCGGTGACACCAGAAATCTCGCTCACCTTATTGTAGAGCTGCAGGATATGCGACCCTGGTGGAATTCGCTCTGACTTTCCCTCAACGCTCAAATCCATGCTGTACCTCCGCTATACGAGCGCCAGGGGTGTCACTGATATGACACGCCCCAGCCCGACTACCGTGACTCACTCCGTAGGGTGCGACGTAGCATCCGTCGCGCGTATCACCCGTCGTTGAGAGTGATCGTCCACTGGCCCTGCGAGCAAGCGATCAAACGTGATTGCCTATATCAATCCACCAGCACACGCGCGACGCGAGGTGTTCGATGGCATCCTTCGACGCAGCCATCAGTTCACCGAGAGGACCGAAGCACATGCGCATGTGAGAGTGTCTGAGATCTCTCAAAGATCAGCTCGCGTCTTCGAGAATAACAGACACACGCCCGCGAGGTGTGACACGCGAGACCAAAGGTCGGCCAGGGTGCGTCTCGACGGGCGCTTATCGCAAGCTCAGCAGCCAGCTTATTCGGATGTCATAGCTCACGAGACTATACACAACGTCGGTTATAACCTTGTGACCTATGACTAATGTCATGTATGGTATAGCACTGGTAGCTTATGATGTCAAGAAGGGATGCAGCGCGGCGCTGGTTGTTAGCAACGGTTGCGGCCGCAATTGGTCAAGGGTGAATCCAATATGAGCAGGCGCACGATGCCCAACGCAAAGTGCTGCCTGCTTGATGTGAGTGGGCAGACGTACGGCGGTATGTGCCAGACTGTGCCAGGGCGGATGGAATGCACCCAGACGTCAGGTGAAAGGGGACACCTCGCGATGCGTATCGAGCGGCTGCCGCAGGAGAATCCGCGCACGCAGGGGCCGGAGCGACGGGCGTGGTATCGCGCACATAGTGCCGAGCATCTGCGCGCGATTGCCGATCTGGTGGAGGCTGCGCTGCGCACGGTGCGTGGCAGGGCGGTGCGCGCGCTGGTGCTGGGGGCAGGCGCATGCACGGAATTGCCGCTCGAGCGTATGGCGCGTGTATGTGAGTCGGTGTTGCTGGTGGATGTGGATGTGCCGGGTATGCTGCGCGCACGGGACGAGGTGCCGCAATCGCTGCGCTCCAGAATCGACGTGGTGGCGGCGGATCTTACCGGCGGGGTCAGCCAGACGCTGGCTGCTGAGCTGCGCATGCAGCCGTGGGGCGATCTCACGAGCCTTGGCGGCCCATCGGGTCGCGCGCCATTGGATGCCGCCGCCGCATGTATTGACCGCTGCCCTGTTCCCGATCCGCCGACGTTTGTGGAGCTGGCTCCGGGTGGCTACGATCTCGTCATTAGTAGCTTCGTGCTGACGCAGCTCTTTAGCCTGCCACTGCTCGACGTGATCGATACGCTGAATCTGTATGCGCCTGATAGCGTCGATCTGCGTGATAGCTATCCGCGTTATCGCGAGGCGGCAAAGGGCTTCCGGTGGCGGATCGCGCGGGCGCATCTCTCGCTGATTGGCTCGCTTCTTGCATCAGGGGGCGCTGGCCTGCTGCTCAGCGACGTGCGGGGCTATTTGTTGCCTCCGCGCAAGGGGTTACATACTGGCGCAGGGGCCGCGCCGGAGGCGTTGGACGTGCTGCCGCCCGACGTGCTGGCGTTGCCGGATGATGTGGCCGCGCGCTTTGCCGTCGAAGGCGACGTGCGCTACTGGCGTTGGCTTGTCTCCGCACCGGCAACCGATCTGCCCGGACGCGCCTACGACGCCTGTGGTATGTTGCTCCGCCAGCGCGCGTCGGGATAGTGAGCTTCATTCAGGAACGAGTGGAACGCTGGGACTTCTACACGGGCGCATTGCCGGGCGCCATGCGCTCTGCTATACTATGGCACTGGCCGGGGATGGCGATGCCGCATCGTTTCGCATTGGATGATCGCGCGAGCGAGTATCGCGAACGAATCGAGACGAAAGGGAAATGACACGCATGCCAGCCTGCTGTGCGCCGGACGGCGTCGCGGTGGTGGAAAGTACTTGCGCTATGGCGTGTCACTAGGGATATCACCATGTTAGAAGCCAGGCTCATCGACGATCGGGCGCTGTGGAATCAGTTCATCGCAGCTACTGCGACAGGCCACCTCTGCCAGACGTATGAGTGGCCCGATCACTCCGGTGAGGGTGCGCGCACCGGCTCGTTGCGCGTGGGCGTGCTGGAGGATGGGCGGCTTGTCGCAGCGCTGCTGCTGGTGCAGAGCAAAGCAACGGGTATCTCGACGCCGTTTTACTATGCGCCGCGCGGTCCCGTCTGCGCCGATCCCTGCTCGCCCGCGTTGCCCACACTTATCGCCTTCGCCCGGCGTGAGGCGCGCAAGCGTGGCGCGTTCCTCATTCGTGCTGAGCCGAACGTGCCGGAGGATGACACCGTCTGGCCGGAAACGCTGCGCCGCCTCGGCTTCCGTCCCACCGATCACACGATCTATCTGCGTAACGCCTGGGTTACCGATCTGCAGCCGACTGAGGAGCAGATGCTCGCCGGTATGATGACCACGTGGCGGCAGAATATCCGCTCCGGCGCCCGCAAGGGCGTGACGGTGCGAGTCGGGTCGGGCGAGGCCGATCTGGACGCCTTTTATCGCTTGCTGGTCGAGACAGGTGAGCGCGACCGTTTTTACGTCTACCCCAAAGACCTCTTCCGCGATATGCTGGAGCATTATTCAACGGAGTGTGCGGCGCGCGATAGGACGGCGGAGATGGTGCTGCTGATCGCAGAACACGAGGGCGTTCCTGTCGCGGCTTCGACGGTGGCAGTGCTGGGCAAGTGGGCGTGGAATCTGCACAGCGGCTCGTCGGGACAGCCGGAGCATCGCAAGCTGCGGCCAAACTACCTCTTGCAGTGGGAGTGCATGCGCTGGGCGAAAGCTCACGGAGCGGATTATTACGACTGGCGCACGATCCCTGATGACCCCAAGCCCGGCGTCGAGCTGTATGGTGTGTATGAGTTCAAGCGTGGCTTTGGCGGGTTCTCGCGGCGGGTGATGCCGACACAGGATCTCGTGTTGCGTCCGGCGATCTACTG
>DASVOW010000824.1:0-7092 GCA_036383155.1 Ktedonobacterales bacterium | reverse complement strand
ATTCGCTTTGGTATTGTGTGATGTCCCATCTCGCCCTTAACGCCTTTGAGGGCGAGATGGGACACGCTCAATGCGATAGCTTCCTTGCACGTACATCTTAGTGTGCCATTGGCTGCTCTGGCGTCTGCGTCTGCTGCGGCTGTGTCATCGCAGCCTGCTGAGCGGCGGCACTAGGCATCACCAGGGTGCCCGTGGGTCCAGGGACGACATCGACCTCGACTGCACCATACCTGGTCATCATCTCCGACACCTCCAGCTCGCGCTCCGGTGGTGTCTGAACTGTGACTATGATGTGGCCTGCTGACACAGCCTCTGAGTAACGGTTAGCTCGCTCTTCCGACAGGCCCAGACCCGCCAGCGACCCGACGAGACCACCGGCGATTGCGCCTCCGGCCAGACCCAGCACCGTAGCCCCAATCACGACGAGGAACGTGCCAGCGGCGACAATATTCAACCCTGGAATCAAGAGCGTCCCCAGCCCGATCAACAGACCGGCAATGCCTCCCGTCGTGGCACCAGTAATGGCGCCAATTTCTGAGCCCGTGGTGGCGTCAATACCGTGCTCCTTGAGAACCTCGTGTCGAGCTACGAGGCCGATTTGATTCTTGTCAAAGCCCTCTTTCTGCAACTCGTCCACTAGCCCACTCGCGTCACGACTGTGCTCGAACAAGCCGATTACCGTAGACATAGTCTCCCTCTCCTACACTATGGTGTGGCTCAATCGCCGTGATCGCTTGCCTACGAGTTGTACGGTCGATTTCTCTCTTTACCACACCAACAAAACACTATGCTGCTTAGGTCACGCCACGAACACAATAAATAGACATAACATCCCAAATATGTCACAACGACACCACCACACGATGCCTATCTCCCTTAGTGCATCGACTTAGGAAATCGACAGGCAAACAAGCAGATGCTGTTTACGAGCTCTCATAGATGCACCCGGCAATTCAGCCCACACCTCAGGCTTGTGTGGCTCACCGTATTGAGGACAAAAGCGTTCCAACGAGAATACTGCTTCCCAGCGAAAAACAAGCTACGCCCCATACTCCGCTCAGTGTACCTGCGAGTCTCGTGCAGAAACGCATGACACGACAAAATGTGATGTGGTTGTGATGCTAACCCTCTCTGGCGTGATGCTACAGCGAGATGGAATTGACATGATCAATCAGAGAAAGCCAAGAACGAACCGGCGAGACAGTTCACCGAACCATTGAGACAAAAGGAGCGAAAACATGTATACACGAATCCTTGTCCCCCTGGATGGGTCGCCACGTGCCGAGGCGGCGCTCCCAGTCGCAGCGCGACTTGCGCAGACGTCAGGAGGCACGCTCGTACTCACTCGCATTGTAAACGTAAACCCCGAGCTCAGCCCCTACTTCGCCATGCCAGTCGGTTCAGCGCCCCAATTGACCTACGATATCATCGATGACGCCAAAGCCTACCTTGAGCACATGCGCACCCATGCAAGTGTTCGTGGGATTCCGATCGAGACCAACGTGTTCCTCGGCATGACAGCGCCTGCGCTACTGGAGGCCATAACGGAGACGAAAGCTGACATGATTGTCATGTGCAGTCATGGTCGTGTCGGTTTTGCTCGCTGGGCTCTTGGCAGTGTCGCGCAGCATATCACACGTCATTCACCCGTTCCCGTGTTCGTGCTACGCGAGGACAAGCCACTCCTACCCGACGCAATCGCTGAGCGCGGATACCCTTTGCGCGCGCTCGTCACGCTGGACGGATCAAAGCTTGCAGAAGCCGTACTTCCCCATATAACCGCTGTACTCACCGCATTGGCTGGCCAGAACGGCAGCGAGATGCACCTGACATCCGTCGTCAGCCCGCTCGATCTCGAAATCGCCGGCATCACTCAATCGGCCGGCGTCGAAGCTGCACAGCGATACATGGATGCTACCGTCGAGCGACTAGAAGCTGATGATGCTACTAGCCACATTCGCATCACGTCGAATGTGGCAGTCAGCCGCGATATAGCCGGATACTTGATCAATATAGCAGAGGGAGATCAAGGCATGAGCGGCGCGGATGCTGACACGTCAAATGTCGAGACATCAGCACCTAGCGAGCCGCACGGCGGCTATGACGTCATGGCCATGGCCACGCACGGGCGCACAGGGTTTGCCCTATGGGCGGTTGGTAGCGTAACTGAGCGTGTACTCCAGTCCACGCGTCTGCCACTGTTCGTCGTACGCCCCGAGAATATCCCAGCGGAAGCCGCCAGGCCAGGCGAGACAGCCATCCACGAGACACGTGAGCTGGAGGAAGAAATAAACACCTGGCCTGGGCTGTTATAAATGCCCAGCAACGAGGCACTCAGAGCAAGTGGAGTACCTTCGCCGCGCGCGTAAGTTGCTCTCGGAACTGCGGCGCCGCGACCGCGATCAACTTACGTGCGCGCTCGGCGAGATCGCCTCCATGCAGATCCGCGATGCCATATTCAGTGACCACATAGTGGACGTGGGCCCTCGTCGTTGTGACGGCAGCTCCAGGCGTCAGCAGCGGCACAATACGCGAAATAGTTGCACTCTGCTCGTCAGTCGGCACACGCAGCGCGGGAGCAATATGCTGACGCTCTAGCTCGTTCACATTGTGTGCTGATGAAAGCCGGGCTGTAGCTGGCAGCGCAATGATCGGGCGCCCTCGACGTGCCAATGCCGCGCCGCGCAGAAAGTCCATCTGCCCACCGACACCGCTATAGACGCGAGTCCCAACGGATTCCGCACAGACTTGGCCCGTCAGGTCGACCTGAATCGCACTGTTGACAGCGACCATATGCTCAAATTGCCTAATGATATGGGGGTCATTCGTATAATCAGCGGGTCTCAGCTCAACTAACGGATTATCGTCGATGAAGTCAAGCAGGCGCCTTGACCCGACGACAAAACACGACACGATCTTGCCGCGATCCAGCGATTTCCTCGCGCCGGTGATCACCCCACGCTCGACAAGATCGAGCACCCCATCTGAAAACATCTCGCTATGGATGCCCAGGTCTCGCCGATCACCGAGCGACTGGAGCACGGCATCTGGAATCGAGCCGATGCCCAGCTGCAGCGTAGCCCCATCCCCAATAAGCTCTGCTACGTTGCGCCCCACGCTCAGATGGGGCTCGCCGATCGCCTTCGGCTCAATTTCATATAATGGGGCGTCTCGCCGAACAGCGTACGCTATCCGCGACAGATGCACGAAGCCATCTCCATGTGTCCGTGGAACCTGTGAGTTCACCAAGGCAACCACGACACTGGCGTGGTCTACGGCTGCGCGTGCGACATCCACGGACGGCCCGAGTGAGCAAAAGCCATGTGCGTCCGGTGGAGATACCTGGACAAACGCCACATCGACCGGAAGGCCCCCACCAGGGGCAAAGAGATCAGGCACATCCGAGAGGAAGACCGGTGTATAGCTTGCCCGCCCCTCATCAACAGCCTGTCGTGTATTATCCGTCACAAAGAGTGCGCGTAGCTTGAAATGCCCTGCCCATCGCTCATCAGTGTAGGAGGCAGGCCCGTAGGTATGGAGATGAACGATTTCGACTCCATGCAATTCGTCTCCGCGAGCAACCAATGCTTCTGTAAGCGCGGTCGGCGTAGCGCATGCCCCTTGCACGAACACTCGCTGTCCAGACCGCACCACCTTCACGGCCTGTTGCACATCGCACCATGTCGTCATCGTCTCCCCCTTCGACATCTCATAGGGACAGCCTCTCCCTCATCTCCCCAGCACAAAACCCTGCTCGCAATGGCTGGCCAACACATCATCTACTCGCTATACCATCGCATCATGCTGCACCACATCTACGCTTCTCATAACATACTCCCAAGACCTCACAAACCGCTCACATCCCGACCACGCGACCACTTTAAGCAACTACACGAGCCACATTGAATCGCACCTCCAAATCACTGGTTGAGTGAGATGGCTCGCTGGCTCGGCGCTAGCTTTTCGTGAGGTAATCGAGAGGGACAGTGCACAATGCCGTGATGGATTTGAGATGCCAAGGTCATATCGTTGATATGGCTGGAAAAGCACTATGCCGTCCACCACTCACGCCTGACATGTGACTGAGCGACATGTGGCGACGAAAGGAGAGAAAGATGTTAGCGCGAATCCTTGTGCCGCTGGATGGTTCTCGCCGTGCGGAGCGCGCCATACCCGTCGCCGCCAAAGTGGCACGCTCCACCGGAGGCGCCGTCCTCTTGGCGCGAGTTGCCACATCTCCGACCGTGTATGGGCCGGCGTTTGTGCCGCCGCCGCTCGGCATACAAACCTCCGACGAAAAACGGTTCGAGGTTGCCGCTTACCTCACTGAAATTGCTGGATTACCAGCGCTCTCCGGAATCACCACACAAACCGTCGCCCTGACGGGACAGCCAGCCGACGCGCTTCTGCGGGCAATCGACACACTGAGCGCAGACATAGTCATCATGACCAGTCATGGACGAACCGGGCTCATGCGTTGGGCACTGGGTAGTGTCGCACAGCACTTAGTACGGCATGCCAATGTCCCCATCCTGATACTTCGTGAGTCTGGGCCTACTCCACTAAAGCGTGGGGCTGCAGCCGAATACCCGTTACGAGTGTTAGTGCCACTCGATGGCTCGCCTGCCGCCGAGACCGCTCTCCCGCATGCGCTGCATCTCATCTCTGCGCTCGCGGCACCCGGGCAGGCCGCCATCCATCTCACGCTCGTCATCTCGCCCTACGAAGCTGACAAGAGCAACATGCCCGACGCGCTCGCGGTCGAGGGCGCGAAAAGCTATTTGGCGGGAGTAGCTGCCAAATTGAAAACCCAGCCCATCGAAGCCACCATCACCTGGAGCGTCGCTGCGGATCTAGACATCGCCGCGGCATTGGTTAGGGTCGCAGAGAATGGGGAGGACGCAGAAGGTGTCGGTATTTTCGGGGGATGCGACCTCATCGCCATGTCGTCGATTGGCCGGAGCGGCATCGCCCGACTGCTTATGGGCAGCATCGCGACACGTGTGCTCCTGACGACGAATCGACCGACACTGATCATTCCATACCGGGAAGAACAACGCTAACAGCATATCGGAAGGTGCGCGTCGCAACCCGCCGGAGCTGGCATCTCTATGAGAGCACGACGCGCGGCTGGTAATACCTCGCAGTCACATACCCATCCGTCTTGGAACAAGAACATGTAGCACACTTGAGACACTAATCCGGCGTACGTGTCAGAAAGGGAGACACGATGTCGACTCACCCCAATCGCCAGAACAAAGCACAACAGGGCAATCCACCCCGAACATCCGAGCAACTGGCACCCGAGCCGCTCTCCGCAGCTGATTCCCGCCGAGCTGAAGAGGATGCACTTCAACGTCCACTTATGACCAGCCAGGAGGTAATCGACGATCGGGTGCGTGGCAGAGTCGAGGTGGAGACGAAGCGCGTCTCAGAAGAGGTAACTCACAAGGCACAAGAGCGCCTTCGGGCAAGTCAGGCCACATCTGGGCCGCCATCTGCATCCGCAGTATCCTCGCCGCATGCCAATACCGAGTCATCCGCCTCACTCGCTAGTGGTGCTGCAACCATAGCACAGCAGACTCCAGTTCCTATACCTGTACCCATCAAGCGAGTAGTTGTCCCGCTCGATGGCACAACGTATAGTGAGCGCGCGCTCCCGTTCGTATCGCCAGTGGCACACATGGCTGGCGCAGAGATCACGCTCCTACACGTCGTCGTTGAGCCAGCACCGCCTCCCTTCGATGCCGTCACGCGCTCAGTCAATCGACTCCTCTCCGAGGCACCCGCAATACCCCTGAGCGCGCCAGCAGACTATCTGGCAGCGATTCTGTCCCGGCTGGCACAGCAAGACATAGCGGCGGAGAGCATGAGCATATCCGCACCATCCTCAGTCGAAGGCGTTGAGCTGGTAGTCGAGCGTCTGGGCGCCAACCTCGTTATCCTCGCCACTCATGCTCGGTACGGTGTAGAACAGCAACTCCTGGGAAGTGTCGGCGACCAACTCGTTCGGCGAGGCAAGACACCTGTGTTGCTGATACCGCCACGCGTTGATGTGCCCACATACCCGCTCCACACATTTTCACGAGTGCTCGTCCCCGTGGACGGCTCGATGCTGGCAGAGCAGGCACTTGCCCCAGTGATAAGCCTGGCCCAGCAGGCGACAGCCCCTGACAACATGCACATCGTGCTCTTCTACGTAGCGGACAACCACATCTCGCGGCGTGATGGTGTGCGCTATATCGAAGGATTGAGACAACGCCTGTTCACTCAGGCACTCCCGCCATCAGTAGAAGTAACATCAGCCGCAGTCGTCGGCTCACCGTCAGGGGCGATTGTAGGCGCAGCTGAGTTCGGGATCATCAACCTACCCGACTATCCCGCACCATTCGATCTCGTAGCGATGGCAACACATGGGCGCGGCGGCCTGCAGCGATGGCTCTACGGCAGCGTGACAGCCTATGCGCTCCCACGCATCAAAACGCCCGTCCTCCTGGTCCATCCCCACACACCCGATTTGCCCGAAATGTAAAGTCATGTGCCAGACGAGCGTGACATACAATCGCGTCACGCTCGTCTGGCACTCCAACCTATCGTGCGCATGCCACCCGTTCCCATAGCCCAAACAGCTTTAGCACGCCGCTGTCCTTCGCCTCTGCCTCCCCACAGCATCGAAATACCACTTCCTGCCCCGACCGTCCCTGCTCACGAACATCTATACCTAAATTCAAGCCTTGTGATGCACTCGTGATTTTATAACAGACTGGCGTGATTGTCCTGAGATAGTTGCTCATCATACTCATTTGCATACAACAAATTGCGTAGC
This sequence comes from Ktedonobacterales bacterium, assembly GCA_036383155.1. GTDB lineage: Bacteria > Chloroflexota > Ktedonobacteria > Ktedonobacterales > JADMIN01 > DASVOW01. Next base: position 266 of record DASVOW010000824.1, on the reverse strand, counting down.
GATTGGCGCCCATGTTCCCTGTATCGACCCGCATGATTACCATCTCGCACTTTTTCGTCGTTGATGCGCAGCAGGCGATCTCGAAGGGAGAGCCACATGACCTATCGGTTCCACGTGAACGAAGTGACCTGTATCAACTGCGGCATATGTATGGACCTGTGTCCTGTGCGCTGCCTGGACATGACGCGTCCATCCGCCGAAGGCGAGCTGGCCAGCGAGGAGGCGCGCAACAGCCCCATTCCCATCGACTTCGCAGACCGATCCTG
>DASVOW010000823.1:0-4433 GCA_036383155.1 Ktedonobacterales bacterium | reverse complement strand
GCTCTCGCCGCACACGCTCACCAGGGACAAGTCTACCCTTCACCCACTGGTGAGCCGTTCATCCTGCACCCACTCCGCGTAATGCTTCGGCTCGAATCCGAGGTCGAGCGCATAGTCGCCGTATTGCACGATATCGTCGAGGACACCGCATACACAATTGCCGACCTGCACGAAGCCGGCTACCGGGATGACGTCCTCGCCGCGATTGAGCACCTCACCCATCGCAAAGACGAAGCATACGACGACTACATAGAACGCGTCGCCCAATACCCCATCGCACGACGCGTCAAGTTGGCCGACCTCTCCGATAACCTTGCCAACAACCGGCAGTTGAATCTACTCAGACCAAGCCCAGAAACACATGAGCGCATCATGCGCTACGAGCGCGCCCGGCAACGCCTGATCGCCAGCGCTACCCACTAGACCACAAGCGCGCGCGCTCTTCCACGCCCTATGCGGATTCCGTTCACAGCTTCTGCACATCTATTTCCGGCGATGAAACCATGGCTCGCCGACACATCTCGTTGCAGACAGGCGGAGACCCTAACGGCTCATCCGCATAGCCATTCAGTACAGGTCGCACCTGGCCGGTGTTTGAACGTCAACCCTGTACGACTTGCACTCTACTCGCTCCATTGTTCTTTAAGCCACGGAGATAGAGCAGGATGAGCATGAGCAATAGTCCAACATTGACCGCAGCAATTAGGACCGTGTATTCGCCGTGCGCCAATACGAGGCTGCGCCACAGAGCGAGTGAGATACCAGGATCCGACGGATCCGCATAACGTTCCGGATCAGAGAAGAAAATGACGCTGAACACCATATTGAGGAAGCACGTTACCCCAACGGTCCAGTAAAATACATAGCGTCGCTTGTCGAAGAGCGAGGCCAACAGCAACAGTGCGAGCGCAGGAAAAAGATACCGTTCCCGCTGAAGCACCGTAAAATCAAAAAATGCCACAGCAACCACTCCCGCGCCGAAGTAGAAGCTACTAGCTGAAGAGTCTCTCCAAATCCCAAGCAGCACAATCCCCACCACGCACGCGAACAAGGCCGTTCCGATAACGCTTGGCGAGAAAGACCCAAGATATGGAGTCGTCTGATTATGCCCCGGAATACCCAAAAACCACCACAAAGTAAAGGCATCGATACTTGCATATGGTGCAGACTTGAAACTCGTCCGCAACACGCGTGCAAAAACGAGCAACTGCGGCTGGGGAGGCAACAGAAAAGGCAAGCAGAGGCACGCCACAGTAGCCCCGGCAGCACCAGCACAACGCGCAGCCTCGCGCCATCCTCCCCAACGCCAGAGGTACATGATGCATAGAGGCGCGAACGCGAGCGGCTGGGGCTTCAGCAACACAGCCAAGGCAAACAATATGCCGGCCCAGGAGCCACGTAGTTCCAGCACATTATGCAGTGCAAGTACAACTGCGAGCGTGAAGAGCGCATCGGTTTGGCCCCACACAGCGCCATCGAAGAGCACCGCGGGCGCGAACGCATAACTGGCGGACGTCAGCAACGCCAGTCGCGCAGAGCCAAGATGACGCGCCGCCCCGTATATAAAGCCAATCATACCGAGATCTGCCAATACCATCGGCATCTTCAGATAAACGGCCAGCATTGGAGCCTGGGCAAGCAATAGCGTCGGCTCCACCCCGAAGAGGTGGGCGCATGCATCATAGAGCCCTATGAGCAACCCAAACAGATAGACCGTCAGTGGCGGATAATTCGGAGGATAGACGAGTGTATGGCGTTGAACGTTCCCCGCCTGCTCCGCAACCGAGTAGAACTGAAACAAATGCTGGTCGAGCAGTTGTCCCCAGGTAGCATACGACTGCAGATCGTGGAAGAACCCATGAAACGGCGCCAGGATGAGCCGGAATATCCCGGCGAGTGCCAGAAGTATCAGGAAGTGCTGACCTTCGCCGGTACGACACCACTTCCACCATATCTGCAGTCGGCTGCTACATCTACCTCTCGCAGGGAGTAGACTCACCCATGTCATGGGCGATATACCCCTAAGCCGTAGGCGAGGGGATCGGCACAGCGCCGCCGATGTTGATCCCGTCGATATGCCAGTCGTTGCTTTCCTTGATCAGTCGTAACGTCTGGAGTTGAGCGGTGCTGTCATTGGAGCGCCGCACCACGGCGATGGTCATCGTAGCCGTCGCTGCGCCCACAGTGCTACTCTGGACGGGATAGCTCTGGATCACGCCTTTGACCTTATCATAGCTGCTGTACTGATCGGTAAAGGTGCTCTGCGAGACATTCTTCTTGAGATTCTTGGAGAAGTAAGAGTAAGCAAGACCATAGTCTTGCTGGTGGAGTGCGCTATAAAACCGTTGCACTGTCGTACTCGGATCGGTGAGTTGATCGTTGAGAGCCAGCGCGCCCGCCGTCAGCGAGACCGCGCTTACGATGCAGGCGACCAACACGACGACCGCCGCCACCCCAAGCAGAATTCCCACAGTAGCGGAACGCGGCTTCGGCTGGGGACCGATGGGGTTACGGCTGCTTGACTGCGATAGCTTGCGCATCGCCTGGCTGATGTCCGTACGCTCTCCCAGCTCACGGCGGCGGTGCTCCAACAGAGTGGCAAGCTCAGCGCGGTGCTTCGGGTCTTTCATAGCTCTACCTCCCTGATGACACGCAAACCAGATGATTCCACACAACCCACGTCGAGCTACACGCTCAAGACCACAACACACGAAGGCAGTCGGCCTGACATCATTCGCGCTTAGTATGAGACACGTAGTGCGCCAATGCAATGCGATTGGTACGATTGGTGGGAAAAATGCGGTATTGCTCAGATTTCATCAGATATGTGACACATCACGCACGGTCCAGCGCGGCTCGTTAAGTTGTTGCGTCAGCCACGCCGTTACCTCGGCCAGCGTCGCCGTCGGAATAGAGTGACCCTCGTCATGCTCGCCGTACGTCAGCGCCACCCTCTGCCGCTCCAGCGTCTCGCGCGCCCGACGCGCCCAATCAACAGATATGACCGTGTCCGCCAGCCCATGAGTGACGATCACAGGCAGCCCTGCCGTCTCCTCTGGCGACACCGCCCATGGCCGCACCTCCGGCGGGATGCGGCCCGAGATCGCCGCCACACCGGCGAGCAGCCTCGGTTCCGTCAGCGCCAGCGTCAGCGACATAATCGCTCCCTGGCTGAACCCCATCAGATAAATGCGCTCCGGATCCGCCTCATATGCCTCCACCGCCTCTCGCAAGAACGTCATCAGATCCTGGCGGCTGGCCTCGAGTTGTTCGGGATTGATCCGAAATCTACCCCCAGACAGAAACTGCACATCGAACCAGGCGTACCTGCTCGGCCCCCGTGTCAGAGGCCCCCGCGCGCTCACAATACGAAAACGCGGATCGAGCTCCGGCGCCAGCCCAAACAGATCGCGCTCGTTGCTACCCACACCATGCAACAGCGCCAACAGCGGCGGCCGCAGCCCCTCCGCTGGCTGCTCCTGCGGCGGTCGTGTCAAATGAACCAGTGAAAGATCTGCTTGCTCACGCTGCTGCGACATACGGGTATACTCCTGCCTCCCTGAGAGACGCCACATATCCCATCGCGCGGACAGTCTAGTATATCCGATTTTCTCATACGAGCCAGTGTCTCCGCTGAGGTCGCCGCTTCCCTCGCGTGCCCTGTCGTGCTGCACGTGCTATACTAAACTGAGCAGCATCCCCTTTCCTTCTACTCCGGCGCACCTCAAGACAGTAGCCGGAACGCAAGTACACCGAGTCTGGAGGTGCGTCCGTGATGCGCACTGAGCTGCCTACAGCGGCCAATGAAACAGACCGCCTTGCCACGGACGCCCGGCGCGCCTTCTGGCCGCGTGTCCTTGCCGTCGTCATCGACGTTCTCGTTCTGTCCCTGGTGGACTTCTTCCTCAATGGCATCTTCGGCGTCACGCATGTCACGAGTGGATCGCCCATCTCGACTCCCAGCAGCGCCGTCACGCAGTTCACTACGTCTACGGACGTTGGCTGGGGCTGCCTGGCTCTCGTCTGGCTGGTCTACTACATCGGTCTAGAGGCGCTCTTCGGCGCGACCGTTGGCAAATGGTTAGTCGACCTGCGGGTGACCGACCTCGATGGAACACCGCCCGGGCTCAAGTCAATTGTCGTGCGCAATGTCATGCGATTCGTGGACGCCCTGCCGGTCGGTTTCCTCGTCGGCGGCTGCGTTGCCCTGGGCTCACCCAGCTGCCAGCGGCTGGGTGATCACTTCGCCCGCACGCTTGTCATCCCCCACGACGAGGTCGCCGCGCCACTGCTCACGCCGGCCCAACTGCGCCGGCGTATGGCGCAGGCCGGTGCGATCATCCTGGTCTGCCTCGCCTTTAGCGGCGCATTCTTCTACTACGGCCGTCCGCCGCTCGTCGTCCAGAGTATGATGAATACACGACGGATGATGT
>DASVOW010000822.1:0-1944 GCA_036383155.1 Ktedonobacterales bacterium | reverse complement strand
GATCGAGTGGACGAGCGCATGCAACACGTTGCTGACACTGGGTGCGGGACTGCTGCTGGCCGACCGGTTGCGCCGCGACCGCTCGACGCGCGTAAGCGAGACGCTGCAGACAACGCCCGCACCCAGATGGGGGCGGTTGCTGGGGAAATATCTGGGCGCCGTCACGGCGACGATCATCCCTATCGCGCTCATCGACTTTGGAGGCGCCGCCTATCTGGTGGTGCAGTGGAGAGATGCGAGCGTCGTGCCGCTGACGCTCATGGCGTTTCTCACGCTGGTGGTACCGCCGGTGCTGTTCGTCGCGGCATTCGCGCTCGCCTGTACGACGGCGATGTGGACGCCGCTGTTCCAATTTCTCTTTGTTGGCTACTGGCTTTGGAATGGGCTGAATCCGGCGGAGGCAATTCCAACGCTCAACAATACGCTGCTCTCGCCAACTGAGAATTATGTGCTTACCGGGTTTTTCCATATGACATCGCCGTATCAAGCGGATGCGATGCGCTATCCTGCTTCCTCTCTGTGGCTAGGAATCGCCAACATTGGTGTGCTGCTGGGGTGTGCGGCGGTTGCGCTCCTCGTAGCCTGGCGGGTGCAGGGCTGGCAGGCTGAGCAACTGTAGCGCCGGAGTGGCGGATTGGGGGTGCCAATGAATCAGCTTGTCGCTTTAGGTGGCGCCATGCGCTACGAGTTTCTGATGCAGGCGCGGCGTGTCTCAGCGTGGGTTGCCTGCGCGCTGCTGGCCGCGCTGAATATCGCCATCGTGAATGCAAACGTCGCGCCGCGTGATGTGAATTTGCCAGCCAATGTCACGCGCTACAACCTCGTGCTGAACCTGACCGGCTCATTTGCCTATCTACTCACGCTTGGGGCAGGGCTGTTGCTCGCCGGTCGCTATCGCCGCGACTTTACGCTCAAGGTGGACGAAATGCTGCAGACGACGCCCGCCTCTGGGGCGACACGTCTGCTCGGCAAGTATCTCGGTGGAGTGTTGGCAACGCTGATGCCGCTTGGCGTGAGCTACTTTGCCGGCGTCGCGGTGCTGGTGGCACGCTGGCATGACGTGGGTATCTTGCCGCTGACGCTGGCGTCGTTTGCGCTGCGTGTCGTGCCGCCGGTGCTGTTCGTCGCGGCGTTTAGCATTGCCTGCACGACGGTGCTGTGGCCGCCTCTTTTTCAGTTTATTTTTGTCGGCTTTATGCTCTGGATCACACTCGATCCGGCGGGTCCGATTCCTACCCTTGATGGTACAGTGCTCTCGCCGCTGGAGCGACTGGTGGATACGGGCATTTTCCACTTCGCACCATTCCGCACCGGGGACCTATCGTATTACCCCCGTGCGACCGTCTGGCTTGGAATTGCGAATATCGCCGCGCTTCTTGGGGTCGGGCTGCTTGCTCTCGCCGCAGCATGGCGGATAGACCTGTGGCGCGTCGGCAGGCGTTGAATTGTCCTTGATTGGAGTCGGATATGCTTGCTCGGTTGCGCTATGAGATACGCGCTGTTGGATGGGGCAATCTGAGCCTCCCGTTCGTGGTGGCGGCAATCTTCGTCGGCTTCTCGCTGCTGGCGGCGTTTGATGTGACGAAGGGCTGGAACTGGCAGTCGGCAGTCACACATGACTATCTCGCACAGGGGTTGCTCTACCTGCTCGAATTCGGCCTTCCTCCGGTGGCAGGGCTAGCTGCGGCGTACCTCATCGACAATAATCCCGCCAAGGAGCTGCACCTGTCGCTACCGGCGTCGTATGCGGGGACGATGGTGCGGCGGCTGGCGATCCTCACCATGTGGGGAGCGCTGATCTGTGGTGCTGGAACGGCGGCTGCGCAGGCAAGGGGGTATTGGATCGCGCCGCAGCGCACACTGGACAGCCACTTGACCTGGCTTGCGCCTTTGCTATGGTTCGTCATGGGGGGCGCGATGCTATCTCTGTTACTGCGCAGTCGT
>DASVOW010000821.1:0-4732 GCA_036383155.1 Ktedonobacterales bacterium | reverse complement strand
TTAATCACACGGCCGAGGGCATCGTGGAGGATGTGCTGGCGACTGCCGTCGATGTCGCCCCGCTGAGCGCCAGCGGCGTGCCAGTCGAGGCGCGACGCGAGCCAGCCGGAGAAAAGGTACGCCTGGCTGCTGTTCGTGGCGGCATCTTCTTCACCCGCAGCGTATTCGATGGTGACGCGCTCGACGCCACCGAGGTAGGGTCGCATGTCGGTGGGGTCGAAGAACTGAGCGACCATATCACGCCAGGGGGCCTGGCTCGTCCAGCTGATGTCGCTCACGGCGCAGCGGGCAAGCTTACGGCGCATGATGTCGGCGAGTGAGACGAAGGTCTTCTCGACGTGCGTCACCTCTGACGTATCCACCACGAAGCGGTCGCTGCCGTCTACCAGGGCTTCCAGCAGCTCAGTGCCCCAGGGTGGCTCGCCCGTCCACCAGAGGACGGAAGGCAGACCTGAGACGATGAGCGGCAGAACGACGCCCGGCAGATGGCGCACGGCGTCGCGTTGGACTTCGATCACGATGTCTTCGCCGTAGCTGGCCGCACTCTCGCCGACATAGGTAGCGACGTGCGCTCGCATCTCCTGACCCGGCTCGTTGGGATCGGCGGAGACGATGACAGCGCGCGAGGGGTGCTGCGTATTGAGCGTGTGGACGGCGTCGAGGATAAGCTGCGCCTCGGTAAGCCCCTGGGTGATGACGACGAGCGTGAGCACGCTGTTGCGCGCGATGCCGTGTCCGGCGGTCGAGGCGAGGTAGGCGTTGACTTCGCGCCAACTTCCATCCAACTCTTGCTCGATGGCGTCCAGTCTCACCGGCCGCATCGAGGCGATCGGTGTCTGTGAATCAATCATAGTCGCCTCCAGGTTCGTCCGTCGCGCTCGATGAGGGCGTCGGCTTCTTTGGGTCCCCAGGTGCCGGGCTCATATTGTGCGATTGTAGACGCGGGCTGTCGCGCCCACGCATTCTCGATGTTATCTACCAGGCGCCAGGAATATTCGGATTCGTCAATGCGTGTGAACAACGTCGAGTCGCCGAGCATGCAGTCGAGCAGCAGGCGCTCGTAGGCTTCGGGTGGCTCAACGCCGAAGGAACTGCCGTAGAGGAAGTCCATATTGACGCTGCGAAGCTGCATCTCCTGGCCGGGCACCTTGGCGTCGAAGACGAGCGAGATCCCTTCATTTGGCTGGATGCGCAGGGAAAGGACGTTTGGCTGCATCTGGTCGGCGCCAGTGCCACGGAAAAGCAGGTATGGCGGACGCTTGAACGTGATCGCGATTTCGGTGGTGCGCTTGGCGAGGCGCTTGCCATGTCGCAGATAGAACGGCACGCCAGCCCAGCGCCAGCTTTCGACTGCGAGCTTGAGGGCTACAAAGGTTTCGGTGCGTGACTGCGGGTCAACGCCCTTTTCCTGGCGGTAGCCGGGGACAGGGACGCCGCCTAATAAGCCGGGGCCATACTGCGCACGCACGGTGTCGGCGGCGATCTCGTTCTCCTGCATAGGCGGGATGGAGCGAAGCACTTTGACTTTCTCGTCGCGGACGGCATTGGCATCGAAGTTTGCCGGCGGCTCCATCCCGACGAGCGTCAGCAACTGCATCATGTGGTTCTGAATCATGTCGCGCATCGCGCCAGCTTCTTCGTAGTAGTCGGCGCGACCGTCCACGCCGATCGACTCGGCCACGGTGATCTGCACATTGTCGATGTAGCGGCGGTTCCAGATCGGCTCGAAGATGCCATTGGCAAAGCGCAGCACCATGATGTTCTGGACGGTCTCTTTGCCGAGATAGTGGTCGATGCGGTAGATCTGTTCCTCGGTGAAGGATTTATTCAGCTCGGCGTTGAGCGCGAGGGCCGATTGCAAATCATGGCCGAAGGGCTTTTCGATGATGACGCGCGTCCAGGGGGACGTGGAGGCAGCGCCCTTCTTTGCGAGGTCGGCTTCGTGGAGACGATCGGCGATGGACGGGTAATAGCTGGGGGGCGTCGCCATGTAGAAGACGTGGTTGCCGCCGGTGCCGCGCTCGCGGTCGAGTTGTTCGAGCAGCTCCGCGAGGCGCCTGTAGCCATCGGTGTCGTCGAATTGCGACTGGTGGTAGTAGAGCCCGCGCGAGAAGGTTTCCCAGACGGCCTGGTTGACCGGCCGGTTGCGCGAGAATCGGTTGATAGATTCGAGCGCCTGCTGGCGGAACTCCTCATTCGAGAACGGGCGCCGGGCCACGCCGACCACAGTGAACTGCGGCGGCAGGGGCTGCTCCAGGGCCAGGTTATAGAGCGCGGGCAGCAGCTTGCGGTGGGTGAGGTCGCCGGTCGCGCCGAAGATCACCATGATGCATGGCTGGACAGTGCGCGCATTGCGCATGCCGAAGCGTAGCGGATTAGGATTGGGTATTTCAAGTTGCATTGAACGCTCCCTTGTTGCGCCGGTGGCCCCCACCCCGGCCCCTCTCCGGCCTGGTGGGGAGAGGGGAGGGAGAGTAACGGCTCTATACGCTGGCGCCGGATGATTTCAGCGCCACCTATGCCTGGTGCTTGAGGCCGACCGACTGGCCGCTTTCGTCGTGCACGGCGTGACCGCCAAACTGGTTGCGCAGGGCGGCGATGACCTTGGCGGAGAAAGACTCTTTCTGGCGAGAGACGAAGCGTTGTATGAGGGAGAGCGTGATCACGGGCGCGGGCACGTCTTCGTCGATCGCGGCCTGCACTGTCCAGCGGCCCTCGCCGGAGTCTTCGACGTAGCCGGCGATCCTCTCCAGCTTGGGGTCTTCGGCGAACGCCAGCGCGGCGAGGTCGAGCAGCCAGGAGCGCACGACGCTACCGTTCTGCCAGACGCGGGTCACCTCACGCAGGTCAGGGGAGAAGGGCGACTTTTCGAGGATCTCGAAGCCTTCGCCGTATCCTTGCAACATGGCGTACTCGACGCCGTTGTGGACCATCTTGACGAAGTGTCCGGCGCCGTGGGTGCCCATGTAGCCGTAGCCGTTCTCCGGGGCGAGCGTCTTGAAGATCGGCTCGCAGTGCTTGAAGATCTCCAGCTCGCCGCCGATCATCAGGCTGTAGCCGACTTTGAGACCCCAGATGCCACCGCTGGTGCCGCAGTCCATGAAGTGCATGCCGGCGGCGGAGACTTCCTGGGCGCGGCGGACGGTGTCGTGCCAGTTGGAGTTGCCACCGTCGATGATGATGTCGCCCGGCTTGAGCAACGACATAGCGTGGTGCAGCGTGTCGTCGGTGACCTTGCCAGCCGGAACCATCAACCAGACAATTTTGGGGCTGGCTTCGAGCTTCTGCACCAACTCTTCCAGAGTGTAGGCGGGAATCGCGCCCTGGGCAGCCGCCTCATCTACAGGACCGCTGCTACGATTCGAGGCTACCACACGGTGGCCGCCACGCACGAGGCGCAACGCCATGTTGCCGCCCATGCGGCCAAGCCCGTAGATGCCAATCTCCATCGTGGTTCTCTCACTCTCTCTTGTTGTGTGTTGACCTGGATGCTCCACCTCCGGTACCGGAGGGTTTTCGTTGGTCGCGGGGAGGATGGTCGCCGGTGCGGCGGCCTCCTCGCGAGCCAGTACGGTGCCAGGTTTCGCTCGCCTGAATTTATTCCAGATGCGCTGCATCGGTCGCCTGCCGTACCTCGCTCAGCCCCGCCGCGATGTCGTTGCCCAGGTCGATGCGGATCACACGCCGACCGTGCGCCTGGAGCGATTGCAGGTCGCCAAGCGCCTGCGCTTGCTTGAGCACGCCAAAGGTGTATGGCTGACCGGGAATGGGCACGTCGACGGGGTCGTTGGCGACGAATTGCAGGAAAACGCCGGTGTTGGGGCCGCCCTTATGGAACTGGCCGGTGGAATGCTGGAAGCGCGGGCCGTAGCCGAGCGTGGTCGCCACGCGGCAGAGGTCGCGCAGGCGCAGTCGGATGTGCTGCAGCGCATCCTGTGTCTGGGAGGTGCGCTCGATGTAGGCCAGCAAAGCGAAGTAGTCGCCTGGCTTGACCTGTTTGGCGAAGGTTTCGATGGCTGCCTGCAGCGAAACGGAGTCCGCAAGCTTGGAGGCCTCAGCCTCACCGGCGATGAGCGTGACATTGCCCGTGCGCAGGATCGCGGGTGGCTGCGGCAACCGCTTCGTGGCGATGTACTCGTTCAGGATGGCGTTGGTGGCGTCTTTCGCCTCCTGGACGTTGGGCTGGTCGAAGGGGTTGATGCCGAGGAATGCGCCGGCGATGGCGGTGGCGAACTCCCAGCGGAAGAACTCGCCGCCCAGGTCGTAGCGGTCGGCAATGGAGAGACGCACTACAGGTTGGCCGGCAGCCTCCAGCGCCTGGAGCTGCTCGTCGAGATGGGGGTCTGCGCCCTCGTCGGTGCGCACGTAGACGAAGAGGCGGTCGTTGCTGTAGACGGCAGGCGGGCCCAGCGTCTCGCCCTCCACCGGGAGGATGCCCTTGTTCTCTTTGCCGGTGCTTTCGGCGATGAGTTGCTCGGCCCAGTAGCCGAAGGTGCTGATCGGCGGGGAGACCACCAGCGTCAGCTTGTCATGCCCCTTGTTGGCGAGCGCAACCATGATCGCCCCCAGGTAGACGCCAGGATTCTCACGGGCGGGACGGGAAGCGTCGGTGGCATGACGCATGGCATCGGCGCGGTCGAGCAGGGTGGCGATATCGAGGCCGATGATCGCCGCCGGAACCAGGCCAAAGAAGGAGAGCGCGGAGTAGCGCCCGCCAATCTCGGCTGGGTTG
>DASVOW010000820.1:0-2432 GCA_036383155.1 Ktedonobacterales bacterium | reverse complement strand
CACGGGCTTACCGGAGGCGACGATCGCTTTGATTGCCGCGATCTCATCCATGGCGGCATCGTAGGCAAGCGCGCTTTCGGGGAGCAGATCTTTTCCGGCGAAGGCTGACTGATAGGCAGTGACAAAGTCTTTGGCGGTGGTGAGCTTCGAGAGGTCTTGCGCGGGCAGGAGCGCCGTCGTGTAGGCAGAGGCTGGCACCAACTGGACCGCTGCACTCCAGCCGGGATCGGCGGCTATGTGTCCTGCGGTGAGCAGGACGAGCTGCGGCACGCCGTACTGCGCCAGGGCATGCCGCAGCTCGGCGCCAGCCTCGATGTCTCCAGCATAGAAAACGATGTCGGCATTGGCGCGAATGGTGGCCACAATGGCGGATTGGACACTATCTGGTGAACCAGCGGTGATCGATTGCTGGCCGAGGGGAGTGGCGTGTTTGGCCGTTAGCTCCTGCTTGAATGCGGCGGCAAGTGCGAGACTGGCCGGCGATCCGTCGTCCACGATGAAGACGTTCTGCGCGGCGAGTCCGTGGCCTGATGCGGGCGCAACGGCGAGATCGGCCGCGATCTTGCCGGCGACGGTATCGGTCTGCGGGAGACGGAAGAAGGCGTTGGGTGTGCCTTGGGGATGTAGCTGGGTGAACGGCAGGTTCTCCGCCGTAGCTTGATCGGACAGGGTGAGGCCTGGGAGCGTGGCCGTGGGGCTGATGGTGGTGATGCCATTCTGCTGGACAATCGGGAGCATCGAAACTGCGGTCTGACTATCGAAGGGGCCGATGATGCCCACGACGTGATGATCGCTGGCGAAGGTGGTCGCGGCGCTGTTGCCGACGACTGTCGCTTCGTCGATATGGGAGACGGTGAGCGTGTAGCCACCGCCGAGGATGGCATTCTGCTTTGCGGCGAGGTCGACGGCGCGCTGCATCGCCAGCCCGACGGCGGCTGCGGGGCCGGTGGTGGGGAAGACCGTCGCGATGGAATAGGTTTTGTCTACCGTAGGGCCTGCGCATGCCGTGGAGAGCCATGTGATGGAGAGGACGACTGCCAGGGAGGCAAGCCGCCACGCTCGGTGGGAGGGAGATATCACGTACGCTTGCTCCTTTGCAGAGTGTGGTGCGACATGTGCTGGCATCGTGAGGCTACGCGGCTCGGCATCACTGGCATGGCTGGTCTCACTGGTAGGAAATGAAGAGCGGCTGCGGGAAGAGCTGGCGCATCACATCCGCGGGCGATTGAAGCGGCGTGTCGAATGCGCCGCTGCCGGGGTACTGGAAGAAGACCTTGTAGCCGCCATACTGGATCAATTGCTGTTGCACGAATGCATAGTAGCCGAAGAGCTTGGCATCGACGGCGCCGAAGCCATCGGTCTGGAACACGATGGAGACGTTCGGGTCGCGCTTGATCTTGTTCTTGCAGGGGAGGCCTTGATTGCCGTTGTCGCACCTGATGACCTCGGTGGCGAACTGGTGGATGATCAGCACTTTGCGCGGAAGGTGCTGCTGCAATGAGAGCTGCGCGAGCTTGTCGATGGTCCAGTTGATGTCGTTTATATCCATCCAGCCGCGATCGTAGGCGGCGGCTCCGGCATGGCCGTCGGGGGTGTCTGGAAAGTGAAACTCGGTATCCAGCGCTAGCTCCACGAAGGGGTATTTCTGCAGGTAGGGCAGCAGATGGTTTGTCATCGCTTCGGTTACTGGCTCGGTGCCGAGCTGAACGTCGAGGAAGAGCAGCAGGTCGTGCTTCTGACAATAATCGACATACTGCTTGATGAGATCGTCGGTCGCCCATGTACTGCAGTAGCGCGGGGACTGGCACAAGTCAAACGTGTTGACGACGAGATCCAGGCCGAGCTTGACGGGATGTGTTGGATCGAGGTCGGCGTATTGTTTGCCAAGCGCCTGAAACTTCGGTTGGAAGTTGTCTAGCAACTGGAGCGTGGAGGCCGGGCCGTTGACTTCGATGCCGCCGACAATGCCATAGGCGGCTATGATGCGGTTCGCGGGAAGGGGCGCGCCAACACTGGGGTCGAAGGCTTGCGCGCCAGGGGTGCCCTGGTAGGTGGCGATGGCCGATTGCACGGCCTTGCCGCCCGGCGCTCCCTGCGACGCGGGCATGGCGCAACCAACCAATAGCAGTATGGCGCTCAAGATGATGCCTATGGGGGCGCTCAGACGTGGCCGCCGTATGCTACGTGCCCGTCTGGACCAGAGTATCCGCATGCTAGACATCACCCATCTTCCCCTCATAGTTGTATCTACTTCCCTCAACGCTTGACGAAGTGCAAAGGCTACAAAGCATACGAGAGACGCACATGCGCGAAGCAAGCCGTTGCATATTGTGTGCCGAGCGGTATAAAGTCACCGAAGAAGCGGCGGGGGAAGCCCATGTCAATGTCGTAGTACTGCCTGCGGGCGGCGACGCATTCCTCCCCGGTCTAAA